>CAZDTB010000646.1:0-2569 GCA_964508075.1 uncultured Planctomycetales bacterium | reverse complement strand
AGTAATTCGCTCGGCTTCAACGGCCGAGACAGAGCTCGGCCGCTACGAGGAAACTCAAACCGTTCTAGGACGCGCCGAGGATTTTTTCCGCGAGCTCGGCCGGCATCGCCTCGTAACGGGACGGCTCCATCGCGTAGCTGGCGCGACCCTGCGAGAGTGAGCGCATCTGCGTCGAGTAGCCGAACATGGTCGACAGCGGCACCTCGCAGTTGATCACGTGGTTGCCCCCGCGGATGCCGGTCGAGGTGATCACCGCCCGGCGGGCCATCAGATTGCCGTTGATCGCGCCGAAGTACTCCTCGGGGGTGACGATCTCGACTTTCATGATTGGCTCGAGCAAGACCGGGTTGGCCTCTTCGAGGGCCTTGTGCACGGCCAGCGCCGCGGCGCTTTCGAACGCGATCTCCGATGAGTCTACCGGATGCTCCTGTGCTTCCAGCAGCGTCACCTTGACGTTGATGAGCGGGTAGGAGCCGAGCGGGCCGCTCTCGGTTGCCTCGCGGGCGCCTTCCGCGACCGCAGGGATGAACGCCTTGCGGATCGCGCCGCCGGTGGTGGCGTTGACGAACCAGAAATGCTCCTGCTGCGGCTCGGGGACAAAGGGTTCGACGCGGAGCTTGACGACGGCGTACTGGCCGCGGCCGCCGGTCTGGCGAATGAACCGCCCCTCCGCTTCAGCCGGACGGGCGATCGCCTCGCGATAGGCGACGCGCGGCATGCCGATCCTGACCGGGACGTTCAACTCGCGTTCCAGCTTGTGGCACATGACCTCCAGGTGCAGCTCGCCCATGCCGGAGATGATCATTTGCCCGGTCTCGGCGTCGGTCTTGAAGTCGAAGGTGGGGTCACCGCGTGAGAGCTTGTACAGGGCGTTGAGCAGCTTATCGCGATCGCTCGCGGCTTTCGGCTCGACCGCCATGCTGATGACGGTCTCGGGGAATTCGATCTTCTCGAGCAGAACGGCGCCGCGCGTTTCGCAGAGCGTGTCGCCGGTAACGGTCTCCTTCAGCCCGATCGCGACCACGATGTCGCCGGCGTAGGCCTTGTCGATCTGCTCGCGCTTCTTGGCGAACATGCGGTAAAGCCGCGGGACGTTCTCCTTCTTGTTTCGGCCGACATTCAAGAGACGCGTGCCCGCCTTGAGCACGCCGGAATAGACGCGGACGAAGTACAGATCGCCGTGGGCATCGGCGACTACCTTGAAGACCAGCGCCGAGAGCGGCTGACCCGGGTCGCAGCGGCGCTCCACGCTGCGATCGAGGTCCTTCGGATCGAGCCCCGTGATCGCGGGGACGTCGAGTGGCGCCGGCAGGAAGTCACAGACCGCGTCGAGCAGAGCCTGCACGCCCATATAGCGCAGGGCCGAGCCGCAGAGAACCGGCTGGCATCGCAGCGCGATGGTCCCCTGGCGCAGCCCGACCACGATCTGCTCGTCGGTGAGCGATTCGTGATCGAGATAGTGGGCCATCAGCTCGTCGTCGAGCTCGGCGACCTGCTCCTCAAGCACGTGACGCGCGCGGCGTGCCGTGTCCTCCAGGTCGGCGGGAATCTCACCGATTTGCTTCTTGGTGTCGTGGCCGCTGCCGCTGAACGTCGCCGCCTGCATCTTGATGAGATCGACGTGGCCTCGGAAAGAACTCTCCTGGCCGATCGGGATTTGGATCGCGATTGGCTTGGCATGCAGCCGCTGGCGGAGCGACTCGAAGGAGTGCTCGAAATCCGCCCCGGTTTTGTCCATCTTGTTGATCAGACAGATGCGCGGGACCCGGTACTTGTCGGCCTGCCGCCAGACGGTCTCCGACTGCGCTTCGACGCCCTCTTTTGCGTCGAAGACCACCACCGCCCCGTCGAGCACGCGCAGGCTGCGCTCGACCTCGGCAGTGAAATCGACGTGGCCGGGGGTGTCGATCAGGTTGACGCGGCAATCGCGCCAGTGGAACGAGACCGCGGCGCTATAGATGGTGATGCCGCGCTGCTGCTCTTCGTGGTCGAAGTCGGTAACGGTGGTGCCGTCGTCGACGTCGCCCATCCGGTGGATCGTGCCGCTGTAGTAGAGCAGGCGCTCGGTGGTGGTGGTTTTGCCGGCATCGATATGCGCGGCGATGCCGATGTTGCGTATTTTGGATAAGTCTTCCATCGCCAGCTCTTGTGAATCCGGCGGCCGGTTGCGACCCTCGGGGGCCCGCGCTCGGCCGAAACAGGGAAGTATAACCAAATCGCGGAGTCCGAGCACGGTGATTTGCACGGCGCAGCCCATCTCCCGGGTTGAATTCCGGCCTGGGACAATCCTACGATGGAGGACGGCGCGACCTCCCAGACGACGGCGGTGGGGAGCGCCTGCTAGTGGGCCGCGCAGGAAGCAAACCGACGGAGGAATGCCGCCCCACCGATTCGGCTCTGACTCTGATGGGCGGGCCCCGGTCTGGATCTCTGCTCGCGGCAAGGAAGTGCCTGATGTCCGACGCACGCGCGCCAAGAGCCTTCACGCTGATCGAGCTGCTGGTGGTCGTGGCGATCATCACGCTGCTGATCGCGATGCTCCTGCCGACCCTCGGACGGGCCAAAGAGC
>CAZDTB010000645.1:888-2573 GCA_964508075.1 uncultured Planctomycetales bacterium | reverse complement strand
AAGGTGCGCGAGGGCTGCAGCATCGGGCCGATTTGCCGCGTGTGCGGCGAGGTCGAGGAGAGCATCATCCACGGGTATTCCAACAAGTACCACGACGGGTTCCTCGGTCACGCTTATGTCGGCGAGTGGGTGAATCTGGGCGCGCTCACCACCAACAGCGACCTGAAGAACGATTACAGCAACGTCAGCGTCATGCTGAACGGGAAAACGCTGGACACGGGCTCCACCAAGGTGGGCAGCTTCATCGGGGATCACGTCAAGACCAGCATCGGCGTATTGCTCAACACCGGCGCGGTCGTCGGAACCATGGCCGTCGTGGTCGCGACCGGAGCGCCACTGCCAAAGTACATCCCGCCGTATGCGTGGTTCCTCAACGCTGCCGTGGGCAAGGGGTTCGGGCTGACCCCCCTGCTCAATGCCGCCCGAGTCGCGATGTCACGCCGTAAGGTCCAGATGACCGCCGAGGACGAGCAGCTGCTCCGTCACGTGTCCGAGCTGACCGCCGAGGATCGGAACATGCACATACGTCGGTCCCGCAGGGTCCTGGCAGCCCGTTAGCAGTTCGTTGACCGAAGCGCGGCGCCGGGCCTGCACACACGATTTGTGGAAAGCATGATTCGAGACACCCGCAACAAACAACCGGCTTCCAATGGCCGAGCCGAGGCGTCCGGCAACGGGTTGGATGCCATCTTTCGCCCGAAGTCCGTGGCGGTGCTCGGCGTAACCAACACGCCAGGTACCGTCCCGCATGACATCTTCGTGAACCTGCTGGACAGCCGGTTCAACGGCGTGGTCTACCCAGTGGCGCCGCGCAAGAAGCACATCGCCGGCGTGCGGGCGTACGACTACGTGCTGGACATTCCCGACCCGGTCGACCTGGCCGTGCTGGTCTTCCCCGGCGCGGTCTGCGAGCTGGCCCTCGAGCAGTGCGTGCAGAAGGGCATCGAGGCGGCCGTCATTATCTCGGCCGGCTTCCGTGAAGTCGGTCAGGCCGGGCTGGAGCGCGAAGAGCGCGTCAAGGCGATCGCGGCCGCGGGCGGCATGCGTCTGATCGGGCCGAACTGTCTCGGCGTGATCAACACCGAGCCGGACGTGCGGCTCAACGCCAGCTTTGCCCGGGCGATGCCCGCCGCCGGGCAGATCGCGTTCCTGTCGCAGAGCGGCGCGCTGTGTACCGCCGTGCTCGACTATGCCGCCGGTAAGAACATCGGGTTCTCCAAGTTCGTGAGCTTGGGGAACAAGGCGGACGTGGACGAGGTTGACCTGCTGAGATTCCTCGCAGCCGATCCCCAGACATCAGTCATCCTGATCTATCTGGAAGAGATCACGCACGGCCGCGAACTGATGAAGGCCGCTCGCCAGATCGCCGGGAATCACGGTAATCCCAAGCCGATCCTGGCGATCAAAGGCGGGCGAACCGCGGCGGGAGCGGCCGCCGCCCAGTCACACACCGGCGCGCTCGCCGCCAGTGCCGAGGTCTGCGACGGCGTCTTCGAACAGTCCGGGATCATCCGCTGCGCCTCGATCGAGGAGATGTTCAACACGGCCCAGTTGCTGGCCTGTCAGCCGCTGCCGCGCGACAACCGGATCGCGATCGTGACCAACGCCGGGGGCCCGGGCGTAATGGCCACCGACGCCGCCGTGGACCACGGACTCGTGTTGGCCGGCTTCTCCGAAGAGACGAC
>CAZDTB010000645.1:0-878 GCA_964508075.1 uncultured Planctomycetales bacterium | reverse complement strand
TCGGCGACGCGCGTGAGGACCGTTACGCCGCTGCGCTGGAAGCCGTTTTCGCCGACGACAGCGTCGACCAGATCCTGGTCATTCTGACGCCGCAATCGATGACCAACATCAATGCGATCGCGGAGACCATCTGCGGCATCAGGGACCGGTTCGCCTCAACGGACAAAACGTTGCTGGTTTCGTTCATGGGTGCCAAGGACGTCGCCCCCGGGATCAAGATCCTGCAGCAGCACGGCATCCCGCACTACATCCTCCCGGAGTGGGCGACCGACGCGATGTGGCACGCGGTGTGGTATCGCCGCTGGCTCAACCGCGAGACCTCCGAGATCAGGACGTACGAGGTCGACCGCGAGCAGGCCGCCGCGATCATCGACGCCGCCCCGCACGGCTACTTGCTGGAATCCCAGGCGCTCGAGGTGCTCGACGCGTATGGATTCCCGCTGGTCCCGTCACAACTCACTCGCTCGGCGGACGAGGCCGTCGCGGCCGCCGAGCGGATCGGGTATCCGGTCGTGCTGCGCGTGGTCTCGCCGAAGATCCTGCACAAGATCGAAATGAAGGGCGTGGTCCTCAACCTGAGCAGCGCGGACGAGGTTCGGGACGCCTACAACACGATGCGCGAGAACCTGCTCAAGCACGTTCAGCCGCAGGACATCACCGGCATTCTTGTTCGCCGGATGATTCCGGCCGGCAAGGAAGTCATCCTGGGAGTCCACCGGGACCCGGTCTTCGGGCCCATGCTGATGTTCGGGCTGGGCGGCATTTACGTCGAGGCCTTCAAGGACGTGACCTTCCGCGTCGTGCCGATCCGCGAGGCGGCGGCGGGGAAGATGGTGCGCGAGCTGGCTTCCCGCGAGCACATTGACGCGTTCGGACGG
>CAZDTB010000644.1:0-2580 GCA_964508075.1 uncultured Planctomycetales bacterium | reverse complement strand
ACCCAACTCCTCGGCCGCCGCCACGTCCACGCGCTCAAGCCCCACACCCGCCACGCCGACCACGCGTAGCCGCTTGCCCGCGGCGAGCAGACTTCGCGTGACGCGCGTGTGCGTTCGGGCGACCAGCGCATCACAATCCACAATCGCCCTGCACAACGTCTCTTCATCACTCGCCGACGGACGAACGACCTCCGTGCCCGCCTCGAGCCGACGCTCGGAGTCTCCGTCCAGCCGTTCGGCCAGCAATACCTTGAAGCTGGTCGCCATCACGCTTCTCTCGTCGAACGTCGCAGTTGACCACAGGCGGCGTCGACATCCCTGCCGCGCGACGAGCGAACATGTGCGTTCACGCCACGCTCCCTCAGCCGCCGCTGAAACTCGTACGTCGCTTCCGACCCGGGTCGGCGATACGGCAGACCTGCCACCGGGTTGTAACGCAGCAGATTCACATTCGCACGCAGCCGCTTCGCGATCTTTGCCAATCCTTCGGCGTGACGGGCGCGCATGTTCACCTCGTCCAACAGCACGTATTCCAGCGTAACCTCCCGGCCGGTGATCTTGAAGTAGTCCCAACAGGCGTCGATCAGCTCCGCGATCGGCGCGGCCCGCGCCCAGGGCACCAGTTCTCGCCGCAATTCGTCGTCCGGGGCGTGGAGCGAAAGCGCGAGATTGAGCTGCAAATCCTCCTGTGCCAGCTGACGAATCTGCTTCGGCAGGCCGATCGTGCTGACGGTGATCTTGCGGGCACCGATCGCGAGCCCCCACGGCGCGTTGATGATGCGCAACGCCTTGACGAGCTGCTCGTAGTTCGCCAGCGGCTCGCCCATCCCCATGATGACGACGTTGGACAGCCGCCCCGCCGACTCACCTTCGCCATCCTCATCGGCGATCAGCAGACGGATGCGCAGCGCCTGCTCGACGATCTCCCCGGCGGTCAGGTTGCGCTGCACCCCCCCCAGCCCGCTGGCGCAAAAGCAGCAGCCGACCGCACAACCCACCTGCGTCGACAAGCACGCCGTATGGCGTGGTCCGGCCGGAATCCAGACGGTCTCGATCGCGGCTCCGTCCGGGAAGGTCAGCAGCAACTTGCGTGTGCCGTCGTCGGCGATCGCTTCCCGGGTCACTTCCCCCGAGCAGATCAACGCCCGCTGGTCAAGCCACGCGCGCAACGACTTCGGCAGATTCGACATCGCCTCGAACGTGGTCGCGTTCTTCTCGTAAATCCACTTGAGAATCTGCTCGACCCGAAAACGTGGATGCCCTGCGCCGAGAAGCCACTGCTCCAGCGCGGTCGAATCGCATCCCAACAAGTGCAGCCGAGCGGCATCCGCCGAGCCTTCATGGGTCTGGAGATCAGGCATCACAAGGCTGACGGCAGCATCAATGGGTCATCCGATTCAGGGCGGTAAGCTGATCGCGCGTGCCGAGCGCCACGACGATGTCGCCGGCTTGCAGTTTCGTGTCGGGCGTCGGCGCCGCCAGCAGCTTGCCGGTTCGCTGTCGCACCGCGACGATGTTCGCACCGGTGGAACGGCGAATGTCCGAGGCATAGACGGCGCAGCCGTCGAGCTTCGATTCGATCGCCACGGTCATCTCTTCGAGCCACAGCTCGAGCTCCTCGTCGTGCATGACGACTTCGAGGAACTCGGCCACGGTTGGACGGATCGCCATCTGCGCCATCCGCCGCCCGCCCAGACCATGTGGGAACAGCACCCGGTGGGCCCCGGCCGCAGTCAGCTTGGCGTCGTTCTCCTCGCTGTTCGTGCGGGTGATGATGTACAGGTTCTCGTTCAGCGCCCGAGCCGAGACCGTCACCATCAGGTTTGCCGCGTCCGTATCCAGCACCGCCACCAGGCCGTACGCGCGTTCGACACCGGCGGCCCGCAACACGACGTCGTTCTCGGAATCACCCTGTAACGCGAGGTACCCGGCGGCGATCGCCTCGTGAACGACCTCATCGGAGCGGTCAATCACCACCAGCGGCTTGTGCTCACGCCGAAGTTCGCGGGCCACCTGCTCACCCATGCGCCCGTAGCCGCAAACGATGAAATGCTCGTTGAGTTGCTCGGTCTTTTTCTGCATCTTCCGTTGTTCCAGAAAACCCTTGATTTCACCCGCGATCAGATAGTTCGCCACCGCGGTCGCGAAATAGGTGAACGCTCCAACGCCGAACAGTATCAGCAAAATCGTGAAGATCCGACCCGACTCGTGCAGCGGTTGCACCTCCCGAAGACCGACCGTCGTGACCGTGATCACCGCCATATACAGCGAGTCGAGCGGCGTCATCCCTTCCAGGTAGAAATAGCCCAGCGCGCCAACGCAGATGACGGTCGCAAACAGCAGGACCGGCGCCGTCAGCCGGCGCACAATTCCGTCTTCGGCTCTGACCATCCTAGTCTCGGCTTGCCGGGTCGCCCATTCCCAAAACGCCGAACATCACGCGCTCCGCTCTACGGGTTCGAGATCGAGTCCAGGTATTCCTGAGCTTCCTTCGCCTCCAGCGTGCCGGGAAAGTCCCGGACAATCTCCTCAAACAGCCGCTTGGCGTCCGTGCGCTTCCCGGTTTTCAGGTACGTCCGC
>CAZDTB010000643.1:0-2597 GCA_964508075.1 uncultured Planctomycetales bacterium | reverse complement strand
CCACTTCGAGCTCTTCCGCCTGCCCGAGCCGGAAGAACTCGAGGCCGTGCCATTCGAGCCGATCGATGATCCGGGTCCACTGCGGCGGGATCAGATATGCGGCCGGCGGCGCGATGGTTTTCTCGATGCGCGCCTGGTTGTAGAGCCTGGTCTCAACGTCGATCGGGCGATTCGAGTACTCGATGACGTCGGTCCCGGTGACGTCGCTCTGGTGGACGTCAAACTCGAGCGCTTTGTAGACGATCGGCTCGGATTCGCCCGTTTGGGTCAAGTTGAGGACAACCTCCCCGCTGTCAGCATACGTGCCGCGCCGTCGGACGGACTGCTCGTCGGCGCGGCGAATCGCATCGCGGAGGGCGTCGGGCCGACGGTTGAGCTCCTCGAGCGTACGCTGCACGACCGCGTAGGTTGCACGCACGCGCTGCTCGTAGGTCTTGTAAGCGTGCGCCTCGATCAGGATCGACGGGCGGTTGCAGATGGCGCCATAGCCGGTGGAGAAGCGTGGCGTATGGGCGGGCCAGGCCTGGATGCCCTGGGAAAGATCCTGTCGGTTGCGCGGGTTGCTGTACGGGAAGGGCATGTGACCGTCGGCCTCGAGGACGGGGATGATGCTGGGGAAGAGCGTTTCGGTCATCCAAGCTGCGACCGGCTCGGCGAGGAGCGCGCCGACCGTCGCGGAATAGAACAGGATGTACTGATGATCGCTGCCGTTGGTGGTGTGGATGTCGAAGAACAGGTCGGGCTGCCAGGTGTTCCACAGGCGCAGCCAGGCGCGCATCTCGACGGCATCGGCCTTGATGAAGTCGCGGTTGAGGTTGAGGTTACCTGCGGTGACGCGCCAACCCATCTCCTTGGGTCCGTTCTGGTTGATGCGGTGGTAGGGGCCGAAGCGCTCGTGGCCGTCCGGACTGAAGATCGGCAAGACCAGCAGGTTGACGTGGTCCAGAAGATCTCGGCGCGTGCCCGTGATCAGGATGTCGCGGGCCAGTTCGAGGCAGGCGTCCTTGCCGCAACACTCGCCGGGGTGAATGCAGTTCTCCACCAGCACGACCAGCCGGCCGTCGGCGTGGGCGGTCTGCGGGCTAAAGGCCTGATTGCTGGAGAGGATCAAGAGCGGCAACTCGCGCCCCTCGCCGCTCCGGCCGAAACTGGCGTAGTGAGCCTGCGGCGAGGCGGCGGCAAGTCGGCGGCAGAAATCGACGCATGCCTCGTAGCGGTCGGTCTCGTCGTAGCCGGTCCGCTCGGCCTTGGTGCGCCAGTGATCGGGCAGTCTGGCGGCATCGACATAAGTGATGCCACGCTCGGCACCGGGCGCGCACCCGAATAAGACCACCACCACGAGTGTGGAACCGACGATTCTCTGAATCATGCTCGCCCCTCGCTGGTGTTCTCTCGCGCCTCAGTCGGCAGGTAGCGTCGGCCTATGTGAGACAGAACACTACGGCGTCAATCGAAGACACACGATCTGCTCGAAATCGCGGGCATATAGATGCCCCTTGCAGAGCGTTGGAACCGTCCAGCAACGTCCCTTCAGGATCGGCACGTCAGTAGTAGGTTCAAAGCCCGCGGGGGTCGCTGGGCCGATCAGCAGCTTGCCACGCTCGGTCAGCACGAACATGTGCCCGTCGGCGATGACCAGCGTGCCGTGCTTGACGCCGCGCTGGCTCCACTTCTCCTGCCCGGTCGCAAACTCCAGGCACTTCAGCCCGACCTCGTCACTCGTGTACAGGTGCCCCTGGTACAGCACCGGGGACTGGAACTTGGCGCGAATCTTCTGGCTGTCCCAGACGGTCGTAGTGGTCAAGCGGTCACCCGCCCGGGCCAGCCGGACTAAGATCGCACCGTGCTCGTAGCCGGAGCTGAAGAAAAGCTGCCCGTCGTGGAAGATCGGCGTAGCGGCGTTGACGTCCCAACTGGTCTTCCAAGGCTTGCTCCAGACTTCGCGGCCGGTCTTCATTTCGGCGATGACGATCGAGGCACCCAGGAAGCCGGCCACGTAGCGTTGGTCTTCCAGGGTGAACGCCAGCGGGGTGGAATAGCCGGTTGGGGGGCTCCCACATTTCCACCGGATCTCGCCGGTCTTCTTGTCAAGCGCGACCAGCGGGCCGTCAGCGTCACCGGCGCTCGTGATTGCCAGATCGCCCTCGATCAGCACCGAGCCGGCGTAACCCCACTGCGGCTTGGCATCGAACTGCCGGTCCCAGAGCACCTTTCCGGTGTTGGTGTCGCAACAGATCAGCCGCCCGAGGGCACCCTGAATGTAGACCCGGCCGTCGTCGACGGTCGGCGTGCCGCGCGTGCCGTTGCCTCCCTGGCGATCGCGGAATTCGGTCTCGAACGGCGTTTGCCAGAGTACGCTGCCGGTTTCCGCATCGAGGCAAAACAGAACCTGCTGCTTGTCCTGCGTGCCGCAGGTAAAGACCTTGCCGCCCACACAGGTGATAGCACTGAACGCGGAGCCGATCTCACGCCGCCAAACCACCGGCGGGGAAGCGTCCCACTGGGTTTTCAGGCCGGTCTCCGTACTGATGCCGTCGTGGTTCGGGCCACGCCAATTGGGCCAGTCCTGGGCGTCGGCGCCGATGCCGCAAAGCAGA
>CAZDTB010000642.1:0-2603 GCA_964508075.1 uncultured Planctomycetales bacterium | reverse complement strand
CACCGCCATCAGCACCACGGTCGTCTCGTTCCTGCCGGTCTTCTTCCTCGAAGGTCAGGCCGCCCGGCTGTTCACGCCCCTGGCGTGGACGAAAACATTCTGCATGGTCGGCGCGCTGCTGCTGGCGCTAACGGTCGTGCCGCCGCTGGCGTCGTTGCTGCTGCGGCAGCAACGCCCCGCGCGACAGTGGACTGCAGTCGTCAGCGTCCTGACGGCCGCCGTGCTGAGCTACGTGTGGTTCCGCGCCGCGACCTGGTCGGCCGCCTTCGGCAACGTCAGACAGGCGATCGAGTCCTACCTGGGTCTCGCGCCGTGGGGCCTGACACTGATCGTGGCCCTGCTGGCCTTTGGATTGACCTGGTTCGTGCTGCGCGAGCGCATCCGGCCCATCGGGCAGAATCCGCTCGGTCGCCTGATTCAGCGCGTATATGAGCCGACGCTGCGCTGGATTCTGCGCCACAAGCTGCTGTTCCTGCTGCTTCCCGCTGCGATTGTGACCTGGGGAGTGAAGATCTGGCTCGGCTGGGCGCTGACGCTGGCCGGTCTGTTCGCACCGCTGCACTGGTTGGGCTTGCACCCGGACGAATGGTCGCTGGCAACCTGGCTGCACCTCATCGCCGCCGTGGTCCTGGCCCTGCTGATCGGACCACCGGTGTTCGAGTCGGTTCGTTTGTGTCTGCCCCGGCGCGATAGACTGTCAAACCGACCGGCCGTCGGTCGCGCGCGCGGGAAAGCCATAACCTGCACCGCGGTCGCGGTCGCCTTGTTCCTCGCGTTCAACGCGGTCAACCTGGTACCGCGGAACGCGGCAGCGGCGGCCGCGGTCCTGGCTCCGCCGCCAGCCTCGGAATCGTTCTCGTCCGCCACGCTTCGCGACGCCGTCTCCGGCAGCACGGGCATCGGCCAGGAGTTCATGCCGCCGCTGGACGAGGGGGACTTTCTGTATATGCCGAGCGTTCTGCCGGCCGGCTCGATCAACACCGTCATGGACGTCATGCAGAAGCAGGACGTGCAGTTCGCCCAAATCCCCGAGGTCGAGTCGGTCGTCGGCAAGCTCGGCCGGATCGAGTCGGCGCTCGACCCCGCGCCGGTCGGCATGCTCGAAACGGTGATCATCCTCAAGCCGCGCCATCAGTGGCCCCTGATCGACGACCCCAAACACCCGGGCCGAAAACGGCACCGATCGTCCAACGAGATCTGGGACGAGATCAAGACCGCCGGCAGGTTCCCCGGCGTGCTGCCCTCTGCCCAGCTCCAGCCGATCCGCACGCGGATCGAGATGCTCAGCACCGGGCTCAACGCCAAGATCGGCATCAAAGTCTACGGCGACAGCCTCGAACGCTGCGAGCAGCTCGCCGTCGCGATCGAGAAGCTGCTGCGTGACCGGCTCGAGCACGCCCAGGCGATCAACGCCATCCGGACCACCGGCAAGCCGTACCTCGAATTCGAGATCGACCGCGAAGCGATCGCCCGTTACGGCGTCAACATCCGCGACGTGCAGGATGTCATCGAGGTCGCGATCGGCGGCCAGAATCTGACCACGACGTACGAAGGGCTCGACCGCTACCCCGTGCGGATCCGCTATCAGCGCGAGCTGCGCGACGACCCGGCGAAGCTCGGCCGCATTCTGATCTCGACGCCGTCCGGCGCGCAGATCCCGATCGCGCAGGTGGCCGACATCCGCAGCGTCGTCGGGCCGATGAGCGTGCGGCGCGAAGGTGCCAAATACGTCAGCTACGTGACGATGAACAACGTCGGCGTGGACGAAACCACACTGGTCAAGCGTGGGCAGGTGATGATCGACCAGGCCGTCATCGACGGCACGCTCGACCTTCCCGAGGGCTACTTCCTGAAGTGGTCCGGCAGCTACGAACGCAACCTGCGCGCCAAGCAGCGGTTGGCGATCCTGGTCCCGCTGGTGCTGCTGATTAACTTCGTGCTCATCTACCTGCAATTCAGACGCTTTCCGCTGGCATTCGTGACTTTCCTGGCGATCCCGGTCGCCTTCGCCGGCGGCTTCATTCTGCTCGAATGGTGGCCGCGGATCCAGGACTCACTTTACCTCGCCGGCTGGATGGACCGACCCTTCGAGGGTGAGGCAATGTACCTGACCGTTGCCGTCTGGGTGGGCTTCATCGCGTTGTTCGGCATCGCCGTCGACGATGGCATCGTCTTGGGGACCTATCTCGACCAGACCTTCCGCCGCGAGAAAATCAGGCGGTTCGAAGAGATCGAGGAGCGCGTGGTCCAGGCGGGTCTGCGGCGGATTCGCCCCTGCCTGATGACAACGTTTACGACGCTCGCCGCCCTGACGCCGGTGGTACTCTCAACCGGTCGCGGCAGCGACGTGATGACGCCGATGGCCCTGCCCGTGTTCGGGGGCATGTTCGTGGCGTTGGTGTCGCTGTTCGTGGTGCCGACGTGTTACTGTGGTCTAAAGCAAATAAAATGGCGCCTGAGGCTGCGGGACGCAGATTTCACGCGTGCCGCAGACGAGGATACTGATCTGCGGCCGTGATTGAGACGACATCTAAGGGCCTAACACAAGTAGGGTGGCACCGGCGTCCCGCCGGTGACGACACGGGCGAGACGCCCGTGCCACC
>CAZDTB010000641.1:0-2611 GCA_964508075.1 uncultured Planctomycetales bacterium | reverse complement strand
GTCGCCCAAATGTAGTCACGACTTCTGCCGAAAAACGGCCCCGCCGCTCTTACCAAGGCCGTTGAAGCTTCGTAACTGTTCAACTTGGGCTAGCGAATTGCGAATGGCGAATAGCGAATTGCCGGACCGAGAGTCCTTTCTCGGCCCTAATTGCTGGGCCGAGAATCCTTTCTCGGCCCTGTGGCTCAATCACCTTGCGGGGGCAGTTCCCTCAGGAACCTCAGCAGTTCCGCGTGAAAGGTATTCGCGTCCTGCATGTACGGCGCGTGGCTGGCGCCCGGGATGATCACCTTACGAGCATACGGGGCGGTCTCCACCAGCATGTTTTGAAACGCGTGCGGCACGATGTTGTCGTTTTCGCCCCACACTGCCAGCACCGGAACGAGGATTCGCTTCAGCCGGCTCCGGTACTTCGGAATCGCCACCGGGGCCACCGCGACATAGCCCGAGGTGCGCGGCGGCGCCGCAATCACCAGCGGCAGCGAGAACCGCCCGCTCATCGACGGCGACACCACCACCGGCTTGCGAATCCCGAGCTCACGCAGCACGTCGATCAGAAACGTCTCGGTATCAACCTCCGCGCCGGGCGACTCACCAAACCCCGGCAGATCCAGCGCGACGACGCGAAAACCCTCCTTGGCCAGCAGCTCCAGCGTGCCGATCTCCCGCCACGTCTCTGCCCGAAAGCTGGCCCCGTGCAGGAGCAAGACGGGACGCCCGTCTGCGGGACCGGTTGCCAGGTAGTGGATGCGGTTTCCGCCGACTTCGACCCAAAGGGATTGAATCTCCATGGGATTGATTCCTGCGGACTCGGTGCGTTGATCGCCCGTGCCCACCTGGTTCGTGCTCGGGCCGGGCTCCTGTTTCTCGCATGCCAGCGGCGCTGCTAGCAGCGCTGCCGAAACAACAGCAAGAGCTGCTCGGCTCCGGCGAGACGAGGTTCCGTGACAGCAGATTGTCGTTTGCCTGCACACGGCGGCATTATACGTGTTCGGATTACTTGGTGCGCGGCCAACAGCGGAGCCGGGCCGTCCTCGGTCCGGTTGACCGGCCTGAGGACAGGCCGGCTCTGCTATCCCGCGCGCGAACTAATCGTGATCCGTATTATACGCCATAACCATGGCACGCTCGCCCTGGCACACAGGCGGGGATTCGGCTTTCTCTGCCAAGCTTGGCCCAGACGACGTGCACGGCGTCCATCCTGGCAGCCCGGCTTACGGTTGGCGCGTGCGTTCCCACGGTTGAGTTCCATGCTCGTCGGGAAACAACACGGGGGGTAGCAGGCCCTCCAGGAGCAGGCGTCGAGGGCCGCTGGTCTCCCAGGTTCGTACGTCCCGCCTTAGCATTGACCGTGGCACAGCTTCCCACGCATCGTAGGCTTCGAATGTCCTGGAAGGGGTGCCGAGCTCGAAACTGATCGTGGTGTACCCAGTGGTACGGACCGAGAGCAACATGTGAGCCGGTTTTTGGGGAGCAGGGAAAGAAAGTTCGATAGTTTTTGTTTCGCCCGCCTTGAGCACGGATACGCCGCTCCCAAGCCAGTTCCGCATCGTCGAGCAGTCGACCAGCAACGTATAACGCGTCTGCGCATCCAGGGCCTGGTTTTGAGGTTCTCGCAGAAGATCAGCCAAGTCGGCGGCTAATAACCGTCGAGCGCGGGAAGATCCGTCGCCGTTCCGAACGCCGAGTTCCCGAAGAAGTTGGACCGTGCTCGACCGCCGCAAATGACCGGGCACGCTGCGAGGGGAAAGCTCGCGTACTCGGCTCTGCAACCAGCCAAACGGTGGAATCAATACCGCGTTTGTCCCGCCGTTTTGGACCGTAATGCACAGAGTAAGTTGCCCGTCGCCGTACTTGAGTGGAAACCGGACGCCGACCTCCAGATCCTCCGGATTTACGCCGAACAGCGTGACCCCGCCGAGCCCGTTCGGCTCTCGCCCGAATTCCCAAATCGCTGTCCAGTGAGAGGAAAGCTCCCAGGCGAGCCTGCAGAGCGTCGGCGAAGTCAGAACAGCCGTCCAGTCCACCGGTCCCAGCTGAGGGTGATTACTCAGCAGCTCCACCCGCGGACGGATGTTCTTGTACACCCGGTAGCCGAAGCAACCCACGGCGGACGTCGCCACAGCCAGCAGGATCACAGCCAGCTTTCGCTTCCGTGTCCATCGTCTGCTGCGCCGGGCGTACGGAAGTGTGACCGGGGCTTGCATCGCACGGTCTCCCAAACACGCCGCGTATTATACCTGATGGGGCTTGATTTGGTCACGTGAGCATATCGGTGCCCGGCCGATTCGCCTCGACCGTCAGATAACCGGCGCACCTGGCCACCATGTCATTCCAACAGCCCCGCGGTATCCTTTCCCGACAGCCTCCAGATGACGCCAATGACCACCACGCGTTTCACCGGGGCTGTTCGCGGATCCGTCGGCGGGATGCTTGACCATCCCCGCCGATCGGCGACACTGAGGCGACCAGAGGACTCCGTGCATGAGCAAGAACGATACGCGGGCGACAGCCCCCGACGCGACAGACAAGCCGCTACCACTGAAGCCCAAATGGGGAGGCAGAAATCTGCCGCCGCAAGCGGACCCCGAAACCGTGTGTGTGCACCAGG
>CAZDTB010000640.1:0-2613 GCA_964508075.1 uncultured Planctomycetales bacterium | reverse complement strand
ATCGACCTGTCGGCTCAGCCGGCCGAAGAAGTGTCGCTGCTGCGTTACACGCCGGCGGCCGGTTCGATCGGCACTTGCCGCTATAAACTGCGCCCGAACCAGACCGAGGATTTCGATCGCACCATCGAAGTCTTCAAGGCCCACGGCGTCGGCTACTTCCTGTACATCGGCGGCAACGACTCGATGGACACGGCCCACAAGATCGCGGCGCTGGCTCGCGAGCGGGGGCTCGATCTGGTCGGCGTCGGCGTGCCCAAGACGATCGACAACGACGTCGGCGACAGCGAGTTCAAGCTGATCGATCACACGCCCGGCTATGGCAGCACGGCACGCTACCTTGCTCAGTACGTGATCAACGCCAACGAGGAAAACCGCGGCTCGTGTCCCGCCGACCCGGTGCTGGTGATCCAGGCGATGGGGCGCCGGATTGGCTTCATTCCCGCCGCCGCCCGGCTGGCCGACCCCCAGCGCGGGATGCCGCTGCAGATTTACCTGGCCGAGTCGGGACTGACGCTCGAGCAGATCGGCGAGAACGTGCTCGACTTCCTCGGCCGGTTTGGCCGCTGCCTGGTGGTTGTCAGCGAAGGTCTGGACGTGGGCGCGCTGGGTGAGGTGCGAGATGCCTTCGGCCATACGGCCTTCGGTTCGTCTCAGCGCTCGGTCGCGCAGATCGTGACGAACTACATCAACTCGCTCAAGCTCTCGGTCAACGGGAAAGCACGCTATCAGATCCCCGGTACTGACCAGCGCAGCGCGGCCATTTACGCGTCGACTGTGGATCTGGACGAAGCGTATGAGGTCGGCCGAAAGTGCGTGCTGATCGCCAAGGAAGCCGGCGACGGCTGGATGGGAACGATCCTGCGGAAGCCCGGCAAGGTGTACGAAGTCACGTACGACCAGGTACCGCTCGCGCAGGTCGCCAATTCGGAGAGAAGCTTTCCGCAAAGCTGGATCAGTGAGAATCGATATGACGTAACCGACGCCCTCGTCCGCTACGCCCGGCCGCTGATCGGGGAGCGCTGGCCCGAAGTGCCGCTGGTTGACGGGCTGCAACGCTTCACCAGGTTCGCGCCGATCTTCGCGGAAAAGAAGTGCAAGCACTACGTGCCCCAAGCTTACTGAGCTCTGACTCGGAAGTCACGATTAGGGAATGCAACCATGCCAACAGCAGACATCGGCATCATCGGCCTGGCCGTCATGGGTGAAAACCTGGCCCTGAACATGGAAGCGCACGGCTTTGCCGTCGCAGTCTACAACCGCACGGTCTCCAAAGTCGATGACTTCATGCGCGAGCGGGCCAAAGGCAAGAACGTCATCGGGGCCCATTCGGTGGACGAGTTCTGCGGCACGCTGAAACGCCCACGGAAGGTCATGCTGATGGTCAAGGCGGGTGCCGCGGTCGATGCCTTCATCGAGCAGCTCCTGCCCCACCTTCAGGAGGGCGACATCATTATCGACGGCGGCAACTCACACTTCCCCGATTCCATCCGGCGCACGAAGCTCGTCGAGAGCCGGGGCCTGCTGTTCATCGGAACCGGCGTCTCGGGTGGAGAGGAAGGCGCGCTGCGCGGACCCGCGATCATGCCGGGAGGTTCGCCCGCCGCGTGGGATCACGTCAAGCCGATCTTCCGGGCGATCGCCGCCAGGACCGAGGACGGGACGCCCTGCTGCGATTGGATCGGCCCGGAGGGCGCCGGCCACTTCGTCAAGATGGTGCATAACGGCATCGAGTACGGCGACATGCAGCTCATCTGCGAGGCATATCACCTGATGCGAGACGGCCTCGACATGTCCAACGAGCAGATGCGCGACGTGTTCGACGAATGGAACCGCGGCGAGCTCAACAGCTATCTGATCGAGATTACACGCGACATCCTCGGCCACCACGACGAGAGCGGGCAGGCCGTGCTCGACCTCATCCTCGACACCGCCGGCCAGAAAGGCACCGGCAAGTGGACGGCGCAAACCGCGCTCGACGTCGGTCAGCCATTGACCCTGATCGGAGAAGCCGTCTTCGCCCGGTATCTGTCCGCCTTGAAGGAGGAGCGCGTGGCGGCGTCGGAAGTGCTCGGCGGCCCGTCCGCGAGATTCGAGGGAGACGGTAAGAACTTCATCGACGACCTGCGCGTAGCCCTCTACGCCTCGAAGATCGTCAGCTATGCGCAGGGCTTTCAGCTCATGCAGGCGGTCGCGAAAGAGTACGACTGGGACCTCAACTGCGGGGCCATCGCCCTGATCTGGCGTGCCGGCTGTATCATCCGCTCGGTGTTTCTCGAGCGGATAAAGGAAGCCTTCGACCGCGAGCCCAAACTGGTAAACCTGCTGCTCGATCCGTTCTTCGCGGAGGGCGTCGGTGCCGCTCAGCCGGCCTGGCGACGTACTGTCGCAACCGCCGTGAAGCTGGGCATACCCACGCCGGGGCTGGGGTCGGCTCTGGCGTATTTCGACGGCTACCGCAGCGCGCGCCTGCCCACCAACCTGCTCCAGGCGCAGCGCGATTACTTCGGGGCCCACACGTATGAGCGGATTGACAAGCCGCGCGGCGAGTTCTTCCACACCAACTGGACCTGAGCGGCGGATCTGGCAGGACGACAACTGCGGCCGTCGCGCCGC
>CAZDTB010000639.1:0-2615 GCA_964508075.1 uncultured Planctomycetales bacterium | reverse complement strand
GGTCGAGGAAGTAGTCCTTGCGCACGGCCTTCATGTCGGTGCAAATGCCCTCGCCGGGTGCGCAGTTGAACTGCCTGAGCGCCGGGCGCTTCCACTTGGTGGCCGCCTGGACCACCTGGGCCGTGATCGGCTGCTCGAGCCCCAGCCCACAGGGGAATTCCACCGGCGTCCGCGAGCCGTCGCGGTCGAGGTAATCGTTCACGCCACTATCGCGATCGACGATCAAGGGAACCTGGACCATCGTCAGGTTGAGTTCCTTGCAGAGGTTCTCCTCGATGTACTGCTTGATCGCATAAAGCGCCTTCATCCGCTCCTTCGGAGGCAGAAGCGGCTCGTAGTCATTCGGGAGAATCTTCTCCACCTCGTCGTAGTTACCGATCCCAGGTCCGGCCAGATCGGCCTTCTTATCCGCCATCACGTTTACTCCTTGTTGGTAGCGACAGTGGTCTTGAGAGAATTAGTCAAGCTATCGAAATCTCTACCGGCTGTCAACGATCGTGCGTTCCGCCCGACCGCGCGGTACGTGAAAGAACCAGCGGCAAGCGACAGAGCCCTGAGCGCAAGCGAGGGGCTACCAGCGGTAGCGCAAGGCTCCTGCCGAGCCAGACGGCAATTGGCCGCCCACTCGGGCACGGGTACGATTCCCACCATGACGGTGCAACCAGGGAACCTGGCCCGCGATCCGACCGCCGAGGTCGAGTGGCACCGCCTGGACGACCGCGTCGTTCCGATCCGGGCGTGCGACCTGATCACGGCTCTGGCTGACGACGGGCCGCGCTTCGGCTTCGAGCCCGCTGCATTTCGCGCCGTCGCCGATGCGATCCAGAATGTGATCGAGCAGGAGACGGCGGCCTTCGAGCGCGCGCTGGCCGATGTCTACGCCGCTTTCAATCCCGACCGTGACACCCGCGCGCTCGCGGAGGGCCGCACGCCGCTAGCCCATGCCGAGCTGGACCAGCTTCTGGCCTACCTTCTCGACAAGGCGAATTTCGAGCGTCTGTCCGACGTCGAGATCGAGGCCGCCGTCCACGCCGCCAACACGCACGGTCTGCGTGTCCGGCTCCACCCCGAGCGCGTCGAGCAGCTCGCCATCTGGGTTCGCGGCCGCGGCAGCATCGAACGGGACCGGCGCACGTGGCGGCACCCCGTTCGCGGCGAGTCACGCACGCTCGAAGTGTTCCGCCGCATCGTGGTCGCCACGCAACTGCGCGACGACCCGCACGTTCTCATCAAGCTGTTCAAAGACATCCCGATCGAGGACGTCGAAGCGCTGCTCCCACACGCGGAGATCGAAATGAGTTGGCGCGATCGCATCATGTTCATCAGCGGCGGAGCCGGCACCTTGGGCACCACCGCCACCAAGGTCTTCAAGCTGGTCGCCAGCTTCACCGCGCTCAGCAAGCTGCTGTGGGTGGTGCTGTTCGGCGCGGCGCTTCTGACGTACCGCACGTTCATGGGCTATCGTCGCGCGCGGAGCAGCCGCGACTCGCAACGCACGCGTCACCTCTACTATCAAAACCTGGGCAACAACGGGGCCGCCCTGCACACGCTGCTTTCCATGGCCGCGCAGGAGGAGCTGAAGGAGGCGGTCCTGGCATATGCCTTCTGTCACCAGCCCGGCGTTCAGTTCTGGACGCCGGAGTCACTCGCCGACCGCGTGGCAGAGTACCTCAAGCAGCGCTTCGACCTCAGCATCGACTTCGACGCCCCCGACGCGATCGAAACCCTCACCCGCCTCAACCTCTGGCGTGACACCGTCGCTCTCCGCGTGATCCCCTGTGAGGAGGCCTCCCGCCGACTCCGCAAACACTGGTCAGGCCGCCGCTCCGGAGACTACCACCTGTCGGCGGCCAGCAGAGAGCCCCGAGGTGCATGAGCCGCTCACCGGGTTTCTTCAGCCGATACGAGACGATGTTCAGTAGCCGGGCCAACCACCGCATAGGTCTGCGGGCATGGCGGTTAGCACGCCGGTATCACCGGTCAAAGGCGCTATTCGAAGGATCGAGGATCGAGCCTACGGGGCGCCAAAATCGAACGTCTGTTGATCGTCTGGCTTCTTCTGTGAGATCCCGCGCCATATCTTTGACCCCGTTCTGTGGCGCGAGCAGAAGATGAGCCAATATAGTCGGCGCCCCGAACTCGGAATCGGCTCGTATTCAAATTCCGTGTAACCCAGCTTCTCGATCTGCTGCTGGTACAGCTTCAGAAACGCCTCGACCCATCGCCGTCTCACAGTGTCGTCTCTGACGCTACGCCAATCGGCGCCTGGTCCCATCACCCGATCGAGATTCGAATTCGGGTTGTCCCAGTAGTACGCCTCCCAATTCCGGAGGATGTCCAGCCGATCCGGGAAGTAGATGATCAAGTCAGCGCGCTGCTCGGCGAGGACTCGTAGTGTTTCGTAGTCAAGGTGAAGGCCCGAGGGATCCAGGAACGCCAGCGTGAGGCAGCCTTCGGGGATGGCAGAAACGATCTCACCCACACGGACGTTCGCATCTCCGTACAATAGCTGAACACTTGCTTTGGGGCGCAGACGGTCTAGGCGCGCACCAAGCGTCTCGAACTTCCCTCTTTCCTGCTCGCAGAAATGCAGAGCATCAAATGGGTGCTGCGCC
>CAZDTB010000638.1:0-2615 GCA_964508075.1 uncultured Planctomycetales bacterium | reverse complement strand
CGCCGGGACATGGCGTCGGCGCTGGTCGTCAACCGTCCGCCGAGCGGAGCATCTGAACCTGCTGCTCGCACTGCCGGCGACCCGCCGCAAGGCCTGGAAGCTGTTCCTGTTTCGCCAGGGGCACGTGACCGACGGCCCGCTGCTATCCGACCGCAAGCTGCCAACCGAGACGCCGCCCTGGCTGGGTGAGCAACTGAAGCAGCCACCGAGCGAGCTCGACCCCGTCGTGCGGATGGAGCAGACCTGGCTCATCGCACACCTCCTGCAACACAAGGAAGCTCGAACGGCGATCATCGAGGATCTGCCCGACGCGACCGTGCCGCCGGACCTGGAGGGGAGCCTGCGCGACGCTTTGAGGCAACGACGCGGGGAGCGGGAAGTCTAGTCGATACCCCACGCTATGCTGCGCAAAGACTGGGGCACCCCCGCTGCCACTGAATGCGCCCCCCCTCGTTCCGTTTTCGCGTCGCTACAAGCCCGGCCGCACGAGCGCCGCTTACGTCCCGTGGCGGTACAGCAGGGCCAGCGCCTCGGCCCGTGTCTTGTCGACGGTTTGCATCAGACCGCGGAGGGCGGAGGTGACCATGACGCTGCCGGGCTTCTTGACGCCGCGACACGTCGTGCACGTGTGCACCGCTTCCAGCACAACGGCACAGCCCTTGACGTGGACCTTCTGGGCGAGCAGATCGGCGATCTGTGAAGTCAGCCGTTCCTGAACCTGCGGACGGTGGGCAAAACTGTCGACAATGCGGGCCAGCTTGGACAGCCCGAGCACCTTGCCACCCGGGATATACCCGATGTGCGCCTTGCCCTCGAAGGGCATCAGGTGATGCTCGCACATGCTGTTGAAGGGGATGTCGCGCAGCGCGACCATCTCGTGGTGGTCTACGTCGAACATCGCTTCCAGGTATCGCTCGGGATCCTCGTGCAGGCCGGAGAACAGCTCGGCATACATGTGGGCCACGCGCCGGGGCGTCCCGCGCAGGCCCGTGCGCTCGGGGTCCTCGCCGATCGCCAGGAGCAACTCGCGCACCGCCCGTTCGATCCGCGGAATGTCGATCTTGGGGTGCTCAGCGTTTTCGTTGGACATGGGCACTTCGTTCTAGCGTTCAAGGTCCCTCGGGTAAGCCGTCCGTACTCCCTTTTCGGCCGGCACCGAGCCCGGCCACTGCATCGCTACGGCAGTCGGCGGCGGAGATAGTCCACGATCAGCCGGACGCCGAAGCCGGTTGCTTCCTTGCCGTTCTCGTCAGTTGCGGGGCCGGCGATATCGATGTGAGCCCAGGGGACATCGTCGTCCACGAACTCCTTCAGGAACATCCCGCCGACAATCGGATGTGCCAGGCGTTTGCTGCCGGTGTTCTTGATGTCGGAGTCCTGTCCCTTGATCAGCTCGCGATACTCGTCCCACAGCGGCAGCCGCCAGAGCCGCTCATGCGTTCGGCGGCCGGATTCTCCGAGCTCACCCGAGAGGGCATCGTCGTTGGACATCAGCCCGGCCGCGACCTTTCCGAGGGCGGTGACAACACCCCCGGTCAGCGTGGCAAAGTCAATCAGCGCGGTCGGCTTGCAGTGCTTCTGGGCGTACCACAGCGCGTCGGCCAGGATCAACCGCCCCTCCGCGTCGGTGCTGATTACCTCGACGGTCTTGCCGCTGGCCAGCTTGAGAATATCCCCCGGGTGGTATGCGTTCTGCGAGATGGCGTTCTCCGCTGCCGCGATCAGCCCGACCAGGTTGCAGGGCAGCTTGAGCGCCGCGGCGGCTTTGATGATCCCCAGCACCGTCGCGCCGCCGCACTTGTCGAACTTCATGGACTCGAGTCCGGCGCCCGGCTTGATGGAGTAGCCCCCGGTGTCGAAAGTAATCGCCTTTCCGACCAGAACCGTATTGGGACGCACCCGCGGCGCACCTCGGTAATCGATCCGAATCAAGCAAGGCTTGTGTTCGGCCCCCTGTCCGACGGCAATCAACCCGCCCATGCCCAACCGCTTGAGCTGGGCGAACTCGAGCACCGTACATTTGAGCTTGTGTTGCTGCGCCAGACTCCGAGCCTCACCCGCCAGCGTGGCGGGGTTGATCACGTTGGCCGGCTGGTGGGCAATTCGACGGGCGTAATTGACGGCCTGCCCGAGCGTGACCGCCTCACGAATTTCCGGCATTCTGGCCGAGATATACGCTTTGTCGTCGGACGCGACCCGGATGCGGATCCTCTCCGGCTCGCCGTTGTCCGGCTGCTTGTGCTCGGAGAACCGGAAGCCCGCCAGGGTCATGCCGAGGGCCCATTCGGAAACCGGTTGTTCCACCTCGGGCGAGACCAGGCCGTCGATCCAGAGCGTGGCGTGGTTGATCTTCTCATCGATCAGCCAGTTGGCGGCCCGGGCCGCGGCCTGGCGAATCTTGTGCGCGTTGAGCTCCTTGGCCTGGCCCAGACTCACCACGACCACGCGGCGGTAGACGCTGCCGCGCGTCGTGTGCGCCAGATGTCCGACGTCCTTGCCCACGGCCCCCACGTCGACCAGCTCGGAGACGGCGTCGTCGCAATAGGCATCGACCTGCGAAAGCAACTGCATCGCGGGTTTTGGCTTGGAGGCCAGAGGGACGATGAGAACCTGCC
>CAZDTB010000637.1:0-2616 GCA_964508075.1 uncultured Planctomycetales bacterium | reverse complement strand
ACCCCGAGGTTGCCGTGGGCGACGGCCCGGATTGACTCATCCTCGCGGCCGTAACGTGCAAGTACAAGACGGTGGTCCGCCTCCGCCGAGGCCAACAACCCGATGCGTTCCTTGACTGCAGTGACAAGGTCCACCGTGCCGAGCAGCCGATCGCGATCGTCGAAGCGCGTGGCGACGTTGATCGCGGCCAACAGCTCGAACTCGTCCGGCCGGGAGGTCTTCAGCCGCTCCGGATCGACCAGCGGCTCGATGGTTTCCCACGCCGCCTCGGCAAGCTCGCGCCGGCGCTGGGGCCACTCGCCCAGCCTGCGGTCCAGCCGCTCGGCAAAAAGCATGTGAAACGGCTCGTACCGACCGTCGTCATCGGAGGCGAAGAAGTGGCGGTACTTCGGGTCGTCCAGTGCCGTCATCATCTCCTCGGCCGACAGCCCCGCCGCCCTGGCCCAAGTCTCCTTCGGCGTCGGCACGCTGAAGATGCGCAGCAGGAGCGCGGCGCGCAGCCGATCCTCGCCCTGCGCCTCGAGTCGCTCGAGCAGCATGTCGAGCAGCTTGGCAAGCTCCGGTGGCCACTCCTGAATCGCCGCCAGCGGATCGCTCACCGGCTCGCTCAGCAGCAAGCGCACGACGGCGTCATGTGCCAGCGGGTGACCGCGGAAGCGTTCGTGCGCCGCGGCGGGAAGCTTCAGCTGCACGTGGGCGGGCCAGTCTTGAAGCGAGTCTGTCAACCTTCCGCCGTTGAACTCGGCCTGGTACCACAGCTCGATGTCGTCCTGTCCCAGGTCGCCGAGTACACCGGCCCCGGGCATCGTGCGAAAGCGAAGGCGCGATTCCGGGTCAGCCGCCACGACGTCGTCCGGGCGTTGGGCGATCAGGACGCGGACGCGCGGCGGCAGCTCGCCGGCGATCGAGTACCACTCGGCGGCCTGCTCGGTGTGCACCGTGGGGTCCGGATCGACCAGCAGGATGAAGCGGCCGTTGCCCTTCTCAAGCGCGTCGGAGAGAGCGCCGGCATAATCCAGAAATCGCCGCCAGCCGGGACGCATATCTTTGCCGACTAGAGCGACCAGCAGCTCACCGGCCGCCGGCACCGCCTTGAGCAGCGCGGTGAAGAGCCGACGATCTCGCGGACCGGTTCGTAGCGGGACCCCGCGAAAGAGGTGGTAGGACTCAACCAACAGCCGTTCGAGAAACGACGATGGCGTCTCGTTGGAGTTGAGCACGGCCCGATGCACGTACCAGTCTTCCGGCTCGTGGTCGATGCACCGGCTCTCGAATTTCCGCAGCAGCGCCGACTTGCCCATGCCCGCCGGACCGATGAGAAGGGCCGCCCGGTCGCCGACCGACGACACCGGCTCCTTCTCAACCCAGCCGATTAGCTCGTCCTGCTCGTCGTGCCGTCCAACGAAGATCCGACTCATGCCTATAGGATACCACATGGCAGGGCATGAGCGAGCCCTCCCGGATCGGGGTCGCGACGTCTGACGCGCTCGTAGGGCGATTACGAGAGCGCTGCCGACCGCTGATCGCGGTATCATCTCTGCTCAATGACGGAGCGCGCTTCGCTAGTCAGTATCGTCGTGCCGACTTACAACGAGCGCGATAACCTCGCGCCGCTGACTGAGCGTATCTTCGCAACGCTCGAACCCGATACCGCCGAGCTGCTGGTCGTGGATGACAACTCGCCGGACGGCACGGCCGCTGTCGCGGGAGAGCTCTCGGAGCGATTTCCCATTCGCTGTCTGGTGCGGCGTGAAGAGCGTGGTCTGGCGACCGCGGTGATCCGCGGCCTGCGTGAAGCCCGGGGCGAGCTATGTGTCGTGATGGACGCCGACCTCTCACATCCGCCGGCAGCGATCCCGAGACTGCTGGAGGCGATGCGCGACCCGCAGGTCACCATGGTGATCGGCAGCCGATTTGTACCGGGCGGGAAGGTCGACCTGCACTGGCCGCTGCATCGGCGTTTGAACAGTTGGGTGGCCCGGATGCTGGCGCGGCCGCTGACGAGCGTGAAGGACATGATGGCCGGGTTCTTTTGCGTGCGTCGACGTGAGCTCAAGCTCGATCGCCTCGACCCGGTGGGTTACAAGATCGCGCTCGAGCTAATCGTACGCCACGGCTGGAAGCACGTCGTTGAGGTCCCGATCACGTTTTCCGACCGCTCGGCCGGACAGACCAAGCTCAACCTCGCCGAGCAATTGCGCTACCTGCGCCACCTGCGCCGGCTGTACACCTACGCCCTCTTTGCCCGGCAGAAGAAAATCGAATGATCCCCAACCCAGAATCCAGCTCACCCGGCGCCCCCGCCAAAACAGAAACTGAGCCGGACGCATGCAGCAGCGCAAGCGATGCCGGCGGCCAATCCCCGTGGGGCGCGCTGCTCGCATACCTGGCGATCGCGTCAGTGGTCTGCTTCGGCTGGCTGGGTTCCACCGACGCCATCTCGATGGAGGGCATCGTCGCCGATGCCGCCCGCCATATGGAGCGAAGCGGCGATCTGCTGGTGCCGCATCTATATGGCGAGGTGTATGCCTACAAGCCACCGCTGACATACTGGCTCGTGCACGGCTCGTTCAAGCTGCTGGGCGCCTTGAACTGGGTGGCCCGTCAGCTGGAGCA
>CAZDTB010000636.1:0-2627 GCA_964508075.1 uncultured Planctomycetales bacterium | reverse complement strand
GCTCCTCTTCCTGCAGCTCGGGTCCGTGGACCGCAAACCCCATGGCGGCGGCGGCCCCCACAACCGCCGCGCTGATCACCGGCCACGACGCGATCACCAGCGGGGTCATTACGCAAACGGCACTCATGGCAAGCTCCTTGGCAAGGGTGGTGGTCAGATCTCCAGTTTCCGCCGCACCTCGCCCGCCGACTCGTCCTTCCGGTGCGAGGCAAACCGTGCCCGGCCATCCGCCCACGCCCGCAGCGCCGAGACGCCCTCCGCCATCGTCTTCGAGAGCGGAACGGTCTCCTCCACACTTTTGAGCAGGTCGGCGGTTTCCAGCTCTTTGTCGAGATAGAACACGTCGTACAGCGAGCTGACCACCGCTTCCTCGATCTCCGCCCCGCTGAACCCGTCGGTTACCTCGGCCAGCCGCTCCAGGTCGAAGCCGACCGGATCACGGTTGCGGCGGCGCAGGTGGATCTCGAACACCTGCTGCCGTTCCTCTTGGTTGGGCAGGTCGACGAAGAAGATCTCGTCCAGGCGGCCCTTGCGGAGCAGTTCCGGCGGAAGCTGCGAGATGTTGTTGGCGGTGGCGAGCACGAACACCGGCTTCTGCTTCTCACTCAGCCAGGTCAGAAACGTGCTCATGACGCGGGCGGTAGTGCCGCCGTCCGTGTTGGCCGAGCCTTGCGAGCCGCTGAAGGCCTTGTCGATCTCATCCACCCAGAGCACGACCGGGGCGATGCTCTCGGCCACGCTGATCGCCCGGCGGATGTTCTCCTCGGACGAGCCGACCAGGCTGGCGAACATGCGGCCCATGTCGAAGCGCAGCAGCGGCATCTCCCACATCCGCGCCACGGCTTTGGCGCACAGGCTCTTGCCGCACCCCTGCACGCCGACGAACAGCACGCCCTTGGGAGCCGGCAGCCCGAACGCGCGGGCTCGATCGGAAAACGCCAGCGCGCGCTTCGTCAGCCACTCCTTGAGGTTGTCCAGCCCGCCGACGTCAGCCATCTCCGTCTGCGACTCGCAGTATTCGAGCAGGCCGCTCTTGCGGATAATCTGTTGTTTTTCGGAGAAGACCACCGACACGTCGCCGGCGTCTAACCGGCCGTCGTTCACGATCGTCTTGGCGAAGACGTTTTCCGCCTCCTGGAGCGTCAGCCCCAGGGCCGCCTGGATGAGCTTCTCGCGATCTCCCGCCTTGATATCGATGGAGATCTTGGCGCTCTCGGCGACGTCGGTGCAGATGCGATCCAGCAGCCGGCAAAAGTCGTCCGCCTGCGGCAGCGGATAATCCAGCACGCAGACGTCCTTTTGCAGCTCCGGAGCGATCTCCAGCAGCGGCGACGTGATCACCAGCGTCTTGTAGCTGTCGCTGAGCGCCAGCCCCACCTCGCGCAGCTTGCGGAGCACGCCGATGTTGCAGTCGCGCGACCGCATGAACGTGTGAAAGTCCTTGAACAGGTAAATCGCCGGCTCTTTGTGCTCGATGACGGCGTCGAGCGCCTCGACCGGGTCGGCCATACCTTTGGTGCGCGACACGGGTTGCCCCGGCGCCGACTTGTTGAGTCCGGTGGTGACCGACCAGCAAAAGAGTTGTTTCTTACGCCGGTCGGCGATCTCGCGCAATTGCTGCTCGACGCGGCGCTCCTCCCACGTCACCACGTGGATGATCGGGTAGCGGGCGCGAATGAGGATCTCCAGCTCGTCAGGCACCGAGCGACGCGCGGCGGGCGCAGGTTTCGCGACAGTAGTGCTCATGCGGTCTCTTCTCCGTTTGCACACGCAACTTCCGACGCCACTACCCTGCCGGCGTCTAGACGAAGCGCGGCCAGTGCCGCCGACACTTCCGGCGTGAGATCGTGGCAATACACGTGACCGTCGACTCCCAGCGTGATCGTGATGTCTCCGATGCCCGGAGCGGACGACGGCGATCGGGGCGGATCGGCGCGAGGCGGCGCAGCTGCCGTTCGCAGGCCCGTCTTGCGCAGATACGCTTCGGCCGCACACACTTCAGCAGACGTGTTGAGACGGCCGAGCGCGGGGTCGTCGTTACCGGCCCCACACGGTACGTATCCGGGGTAGAGCTGAAATCGCAAGCCGGGCAGATTCGTGTCCAACCAGTCCACGATCGGGCGGAAGCAGCACTCCAGGTGTCCCGGCAAAAGCACGTGTCGGACAATCACGTTGGCATGTCTGGCAGCCAGCCGCAAGTTGCGTTGCACGATCGCGGTGTAATTCGGTATGCCGGCAATGCGTTGGGCACACGCGTCGATGCCGAACTTGAAATCCGCCAGGTACCAATCGACCAGGCCGTCGAGCAGATCGAGCACGCTCGGCGTCATGTACATATTCGTATTCAGCGCCAGCGGTAATCGTTGCGGCGCCGCAGCGGCGAGCGCGAGGATCGTGTGAGCGTGCACGGTCGGCTCACCGCCGAGCAGGCTGATTGTCTTCACTCCGCGCCGGACGGCCTGGGACAGCTCTGCCCCCAATTGCGCGGGAGTCACGCGTCGGCCGAGATCTGTGCGGAACGCGTCTGGTGCTTCGTCGCAGAATTGACAGCGGAGGTTGCACCCGCCCAGGAACACGCGCAACGCCGGCAGAAGCTCCGCCTCCTCGTTCGCGCTGGGATACGTCTT
>CAZDTB010000635.1:0-2628 GCA_964508075.1 uncultured Planctomycetales bacterium | reverse complement strand
GGCACGGAGGCCTGCCCCACCACGGTATCGTATTTGTGAGACACTACACTAGCGCAAATCGCTCAGTTGCTCCAGCGTCGGCGGCGCCAGCGGGCTGAGCCAGGCGCGGAGGGCCTGAGTTGTCTGGACTTCGGTGCCGACGATGGTGTCCTGAGCCTCGCTGTCGGCGACGCGCAGTTGCCACGATTTCTTGAGCTGCTGGCGTGCAATGAGCACCGAGCGCCTACGATCGTATACGTGAAGCGACCAACGGCGGTGGTACCAGGGGGAGCGCCGAACGACGAACCCGCCCGGCACAAGGAACAGCTGAGGGTTCGGGAACCGTCGCTGCCACCATGTCAGCCCGGACACGCCCACGATCACGGCGAAGGTAACCACCCACTCACGGGAGATTCCACCCGGCGCCATGATCGCTCTCGCGATCATCCAGAGGAGCACGCACGCTGCCACGGCGGTTACGAGTGACTTGCCGATTCTCGTACCGCCGGACATTGGTGATAACGACATCTGCTCAGCAGCCGAATCGTCACTCTCTGTCTTCCCGGCCGGCGCGCCCTCGAATTCTCCAGCAGTCACATCATTCAACGGGCGAGGCTCGAACGTCACGGTCACAGGATGCACCGCGGTCAACTTGTCTGCCGAACACAGCCGGATCACGCAGCCGACTTTCCCGGCGCCGACCAAGCGGTTTAGCAGGGTCTCCATGAAGCTGGCGAAGTTCGCGTGATTTTTCGAAGACAGGATAGCCTTCAATGCTCCGGGAAGGTCGTTCAGGTTGAGTTGCCGCGCTGCCGCCCGTGCCCTTCGCGAGCAAACGGCCCAATGGACCACGAAGAAGGACAATGGAAGTCCCACGAACGGGATTGCACTGAGGTTGGCTAGACCCAAGGCGACCGCAATCACCCCAGCAACGCACCCAGCAGGGAACACCACGATCACAACCAAGACGACGAGCCCCCATCGCACAATCTTGGGTGGCGCAACGGCAATATCGATCAGCGGTGCGTGTAGTGCTTCGTCAGCTGGCCCGACGACTGCACTTGTCCCGGGACACGCTGAATCCGGTCCTGCCGATTCTCTGCTGTCGGCTACCATCGCCGGATGGCCCCTGAACGTGTTCAAGCGCGTCAGCGCGCTACCGCTTCAGCGGCTCCTTGAGCGGCTGCTTCTCAACGCCAGGCTCGACCGTCTCGATCGGCGCGCTGCGCGAGTCGATGATCCCGTCGCGGTGGTCGAAGTTCACGCGGCGAAGCTCGTCCCAGTAGCGGCCGGCGTTGAACTCAAAGCCGGCACGCATCACCAGCTCGGCCACCAGACCGGACATGATCGCGATGAAGCCCAGCACGAACAGGATCGTGCCGACCAGCGGGGCCTTGCCCCAGAACGCCGCCCAGGGGTCCTGGTCGTAGACCGCCTTGACGACGGCGAACGCAAAGCACGCCAGCGTGCCCGCCCAGGCCCATTGCGTGATCTTGCCGAAGAAATGGATCGGCTTGGTGCGGTACTTCTGGAGCATCCGCACCAGCACCATGTCGAGCGCGACGCGCACGATCCGGCCGTAGCCGTATTTGCTCTTGCCGGCGGTGCGCGGGTGGTGGCGCGTGACGACCTCGCAGATGCGGGCCCCGTGCATCGACGTGAACACGGGGATGAAGCGGTGCATCTCGCCGAACAGCCGGGCGTCGCGAACCATGTGGGCGCGGTAGGCCTTGAGGGTGCAACCGTAGTCGTGCAGCTTGACGCCGGTGCGCCAGCCGATGATCCGGTTGGCGATGCGCGAGACCGTGGTGCGGAGCCAGGTGTCCTTGCGGTCTTTCCGCCAGCCGCTGACCACGTCGTAGCCCTCGTCGAGCTTCTCGACCAGCATCTCAATGTCGTCGGGCTCGTTCTGCCCGTCGGCGTCGAGCGGGACGATGACCGGGGCCCGGGCGGCCCAGAAACCGGCCATCAACGCCGCCGTCTGACCGAAGTTGCGGGCGAAATGGATGACGCGCAACCGCGGCTCGCTCGCCGCCAGCTCGTCCAGGATCTCGCCCGTACGGTCGCGGCTGCCGTCGTTGACGACGATCAGCTCGAACGATCGGCGTTGTTGGGAGAGCGACTCGACGAATCGTGGGATCGTCTTGCCGATCAGCTCCTCTTCCTGGTAAGCGGGTACCACGACCGAGATTTCGGGACGCCGGTCTCGCATCAGGTTCATAATCCTCGATTCAGTCCAAGCATGCGGCGACGCGACGTGCCGCCCCATGCCTCAAAACCGTACTTCGTGTAGTATAGTGCCCCGGCACGGCGATCAAACCTTTTTGGACGGGTGCAGACATGTCAACAGCCGCTGACGTCGCGATTCTGATGGGCAGCAAGAACGACTGGCAGATCATGAAACAGGCGGCGGAAACGCTGCGTGAATTCGGAGTCACCTGCGAGGCGCGTGTTTTATCAGCCCATCGCACGCCGGCCGAGACCGCCGACTACGTCGAAAAGGCCGACGCCGCCGGCACGAGGGTCTTCATCGCGGCGGCGGGGATGGCGGCGCATCTGGCCGGCACCGTCGCGGCCCACACGGTCCGCCCGGTGCTCGGCGTCCCGCTGGCCTGGGTGCTCGCCCGCGCGGGGGGGCCGCTCGCCCGG
>CAZDTB010000634.1:0-2632 GCA_964508075.1 uncultured Planctomycetales bacterium | reverse complement strand
ACGCCCAGCGCCCCGCGAAAACCGTCACTTCTCTCACCATCGTGAGAAATGCGGGTTAGAATACCAGAGTGCCGGTTTTCGAGGGCGCCCCTATGATTCTGCCCCATGTTGACGACCCCACCCGCCTGCGAGGCCTCTACGTCTACGATTTCGGCGACTGGACCGCCGTCGGATACACCGCCGAGGAGATCGCCATCCTGCTCGATGACGAGAGTTGGCGCGGCGGCAAGATTTACAAAATCCACCGGGCCACCCCTGACGGGCGGATGGAGCTGCGCGGCGTCTCGCCCACACGTTTCAACCTCGAAAGCGGCATGTTCTTCTGCCGCCAGGAGCTGGATGCGGCCCGGGCAGACTTCGAGGAGCTGCGAGCCGCGGCCGAGAAGGCACCACCACCCTGCCGCGCGCTCCTCCATCTGGCCGATCGCACGATCGACGGCCCCCAGCGCTACCTCACCGCGTTGGTCTTCCCGGCGGAATACGAAGACGAGATCGGCCGCTGGCTGACCGCCATCGCGTTCCACGGCGGAGAGCTGGTCGAAGGCGGAAGCAGCCACGTCACCAATTACTACGAGCAGGAGAAAACGCTGCTCGAGCGACAGCAATTATGGAGCCGACCCGCGATACCATCCCGTACCCCCGGCGAAGTCCTCGCCAGCGTCCGTCAGGCCGTGCAACGCTAACCCGCTGGCGCCGGCTGCGCGCCACCGTCTCGACCCTCACGTGGACGCTCGGTGGCTGGCTAGCTTCCCGGCGTCAGCCGAGAGCACGCCCGGCCGACGTCGCCAATCACATCTACCGAGCGCAGACTCGCGGCATGCCGCTCCGCATGACCGAATGGCTTCGTGACCGCTTACGCCCCGCGTGGTTGCGTGTGCGACACGATCGATCTGAACACAGCGATCAATGAGCGTCAGGCTCTCGCCGGGGCCACCGCGCCAACTGCAACGGACGAGGCGCCAGTCAGCGCCGCGTCATACGAGGCCCTGACTATGAAGGCATCTGTGTGTAGTCGAGCTCTGAGCCCAGAACGCTGTGCGGGATCAACCAGATCACCAGCGTAACCACCGCCGCAGTCAGCACCCAGCCCGCGGCCACACGCCCCTTTGTGGTTCGCCACACGGCCAACGCCCAGAAGAATACCGCGACGGCGATCTTGTTGTCGGTCAAATCGTGTCCGAAGGGCCACCCCATCCAGAACGCGCCGAACGCGTATTTCTGGACGATCGGTCCAAAGATCAGTCCGCCGACCATGAGGCTGGTTAATGTTGCCACTGTCAGCGTATGGGTTGGTCGTCCTCTGCGCAGTGCTTCGAAGCCGGTTCGTGTTGAGAGCAGCATGCCCGCAAAGATGAACAGGACGTGCGCCACCAGCACCCAGCCCGGCATCGCGCCACGGAATCGGATGGTCGCCGGTTGCGCCGTCAACGGAACTGGAACGCCCCCAGCGCGGGCCAGAGCGATCTGGTACATCACCTTGCCCGCCGGCGGCTGGTGCGGGATGCGCGCGACCAGCAGGTCGCCCACCCGTTCAAGCGGCCGCTCGCGCCATTCGTCGTGGCTGGGAAACCGTCGAAGTTTCAGCACGCCGGCTAACACGGTGTTCGGCACCCGCAAACTGATCTCGGCGTCGCCTGGTCCGCCGTGGCTTCGCGGGAGTTTGAACGCGATATCCTGGCCATCGAGGCTCACGCTGCCTTTGACCGCGTAGGATGGGCCGGTCATTTTCTGATAGACCGCGGACGCGCCGGTCAACACAAAGGCCGCAACCCACAGCGAATACGACACCAGCCACGGCCGGTTCTTCATAACGTGCCCCTACGACGTCATTCTCAGGCAACCCCGTTACCGAAACGAGGCATTATATATGGAGAAAAGCTCTCACGACGAGAATAACGGTGCGCGTGAACGATCGATGGGTGTGACCATATTTGGTGGCGTGAGCAAGTCGTGGGGGGATAATGGGTTGGGTTTTTGAGCAGGTGGTTTTTGGCAGGGAGGCCAAGTGATGAGCGCGCCGGAGTCTCAGCGGGAAGGCGGGGTGGAGTTCGAGGAGTGGGCCGAGGCGCTGCGGGGGGAGTTCGATGACTTCTTGCGGCAGACCTGGCGGGCGATGAACGCCGCCCGCAAGGGGCGTTGGATTGCCGACACGGCAGAGGTGAGGCGGCAGGCCCGTGACAGGCTGGGCCAGCGCGCGTACGAGAAGCTACTTCAGTTGCGGATCGCGGCGGGGCAAGGAGCTTTTTCCCCCTCCCGACCGGCGCCAGGGCTGGCAAAACAAGGCCCACAAGCCGGTGAGGCATCTGACGGCGGTGGGTCCTGTTGAAGTCGTTCAGCGCGGGTCTGCTTCGGGGAAGGCCGCCCGGCGACGGCGGCGTGGCGCCAGCGTGTGCTGGACTTGGCGTTGCAGGCCGGGGTCGATGAGGTGCTGGACGAGATCACGCGGACGCGTCAGCGGCTGCGGGCCGCGAGCAAGCGTCAGGCCCTTGGCCGCCTGCGCAATTACGTTGGTGAGCGTGTTGCGATGATCCGCTATTCGGAGAGTCGGGCGAAAGGCTGGGACATCGGCAGCGGCCCAACCGAAGGCTTGTGCAAAACCATGGCGCCCCCCTGAAAGGCTCGGGCATGCGCT
>CAZDTB010000633.1:0-2634 GCA_964508075.1 uncultured Planctomycetales bacterium | reverse complement strand
ACAACACTCTGCGCTCTCCGCGCTCTCTGCGGTATGAATAGTCCGGGCTAGTCGCACGCGGGCGGGTCAAGGTTCACAGAAAGTCGGCGAAATTCGGCGTGCCAGGTTTGGTCGCAGGGCAGGCGGGTGGCAGGCGTTCTTCACGGCTGAAGCCGTGCGCTACCCGGCACCGATGGAGCAAGGGTGGCACAGGCGTCTCGGCTGTGTGATCCGGGGAGGATGGCCCACCTCTTCAGAGGTGGGGGACACGAATGGGGTTTCGATTCGTGTCCCCCACGGCTGAAGCCATGGGCCACCCACCCGGTTGTTGGGAGCTTGGGGCTTTGCGGTCAACTGCCCAGGCGCCGCCAGGCTTTGTCGATCGCGGTCAATGCGTCGCGGCAGCCGGCGCGGACGCAGACGTTCGCCAGCAACGAGAGCGCCGTCTGGTTTGGATTGACCTCGATCAGCGCGGCCCCGTATGACTTGGCGACCTCCCCCAGCGACGCCGCCGGCTGGACCACGCCGCTCGTGCCGATCAGCAGCATGACGTCGCATTCCTGGGCGGCTTGGAACGCGGCCTCGATGGCTCCCGGCGGCAGCATTTCGTGGAACCAGACCACCGCCGGCCGCAGCCAGTCTTCACACGTGGGACAATGCGGCTCCGGCCCGAGGTCGTCGAGACCCTGCAACGTGTAATCGCACTTCACGCAGCGCACCATGTCGATTCGCCCGTGCAACTCGATCACGTTCCGCGAACCGGCGGCGTGGTGCAGTCCGTCGATGTTCTGCGTCACCACGACGAACTTGTCGACGCGCGGCTCCCATTCCGCGAGCAAACGATGCCCGGCGTGCGGCTCGACCTGCCCGAATCGCTGTCGCCGCAGCCGGTACCATTCCCAGACCTTGACCGGGTCGCGCGCGAAGCCCTCCGGCGTTGCCAGCTCCTCGGCGTCGAACTTCGACCACAGGCCGTTCTCGTCACGAAAGGTTTCGATGCCGGACTCGGCGGACATACCCGCCCCGCTGGAGACGCAGACGTAGGACGCCTTCGCGAGCAGCTCCGCCGCCTGTTCGATCGCCTGTTTACTCATAATCGCAGAGTCTACGGTTCGCGGGCGGGGCTGTACATTCCCAGTTTGGCTGGTGTGCGTCAACTGCGTGCAGGCGCTGTCATCCCGAGAAGCGCAGCGCCGAGGGATCTGGCTCCACAGCGCGGTTGAGCCAGATTCCTCCGCGCCCCCTTGCGGGGGCGGTCGGAATGACAGACAAGGCCGCCACACCTGTCACGCACGCGAGGTCGCCTGAAGTGTCATGCACCGCGTTCGCGGGGACCGGGGGCGTCGCCCTTTTCGGCGTCGCGGCGCACGTTTAGAGTACGTGTTCAAGCGCCTGCTGGCATAACCCCCCTATCGCAGCGACGCGACGGAGACGACACGATGAAGACTTGGAGCATTCTCCTGGCAATTCTTCTGATCGGAATGACCCGCATGACAAACGCCGACTGGAAGCCCGGCGATGGACCGCTGCTGACGCGCTGGGCGAAAGAAGTTTCACCGACGAACGTCCTGCCGGAGTATCCCCGGCCGCAAATGGCCCGCGAGCAATGGCTCAATCTCAACGGCTTGTGGCAATTCGCGATTGCGCAGGAGAATGAGCCGCCGCCGATCGGGAAGGAGCTGCCCGACGAGATTCTCGTGCCGTTTCCCGTCGAATCCGCGCTCTCGGGCGTGATGAAGCGCGCCGAGCGCGTCTGGTATCGGCAAACGTTCAACGTGGATGACTGGCTCGAGCCAGGCCGGCGCATTCTGCTGCATTTCGGTGCCGTTGACTGGGAAACCACGGTTTGGGTCAACGGGGAAGAAGTCGGCATGCACCGCGGTGGCTACGACCCGTTCGCGTTCGACATTACCGACGCGCTGCAGCCCTCTGGCGAGCAGGAGATCATCGTCGGCGTCCACGACCCCACGGACAAGGGCACGCAGCCGCGCGGAAAACAGGTCAGCAAGCCGCACGGCATCTGGTACACACCCACCACCGGCATCTGGCAGACTGTCTGGCTTGAGCCAGTGCCAACGTACCGGATCAACCGCCTGAGGCTAACGCCCGACGTCGATGGCGGCACCGTGAAACTCCAAGTCGAAATGGGCGACGCTCCGATCTCCGGCGAGGGCATCGTTCGCGCCACGGTCTATGACGCCGGCAAGGCGATCGCCAAAGCCGCGGGCTCCGCCGCTGCCGAAATTGAGCTGAAGATTGACAACCCCAAGCTATGGTCGCCCGATAATCCGCATCTCTATGGCTTGAAGGTGGAGTTGCCCGGCCAGGATCCCGACACGGTCACCAGCTACTTCGGCATGCGCAAGATCGCGCTCGGCAAGGACGACCAGGGCGTCACGCGCCTAATGCTGAACGACCAGTCGTTGTTCCAGATCGGCGTGCTCGACCAGGGTTTCTGGCCCGACGGGCTCTACACGGCGCCGACCGACGCCGCACTGCGTTACGACATTGAAGTGCTCAAGCAGCTCGGCTACAACCTGGCCCGCAAGCACGTCAAGATCGAGCCCGCCCGCTGGTATTACTGGTGTGACAAGCTCGGGCTGCTGGTCTGGCAGGACATGCCCAGCGGCGACCGGTACATCGGCGGCAACGATC
>CAZDTB010000632.1:0-2637 GCA_964508075.1 uncultured Planctomycetales bacterium | reverse complement strand
TGCGTGGGCACGAGGTGTATTCGGGCACACCGCTCGAGACGCTGCTCGGTTGTGAGCAAGCGCGCCTTCACCGCGATATCCGCCGCCGGGCCGGGCGGCCGGGCATGGCCGGAAACGGCGTATTTTCGGCGGTGACCGAGTACGGCCAGTTCGGCGGATACGGCGTGCCCGGAGGGTTTCCAACGACGGATTCGAGTTGAGAACTTCCAGGAATCGGACCGTGTTGTCGCGCACTTCCTGGGCGCGCGTAAGATCCACCGTAGAGCCGCTGAGCGCCGCCCCCTTGGCAAGATAATCGACCTTTGCCTCCCCCAACTCGGCGCTTTCGAGCCAGGCCATCGTTTCTCCGGCGCGAACGGTGTCACCGACGCTCTTGAAAACTTCGCGAACGATTCCCGGCGCGCGAGGGACAATGTGCGCAACCCGATCTGCGTTGAGCACGATCTCTTCGGGCAGGCTTATCCGCGTTGCCAAGGCTCCTGGCCCCGCGACCGCGACCTCCACGCCAAACCTCTTCCTCTCCTCTGCGCTAAGCTGGACGCCCGATTCCCCTCCACCGTCGTCATGACCACCCTCGGCTTCATGTTCGTCATGGCCAGGAGAGTCTTCACTCCCATGGCCGTTTCGGTCTTCGTCGTCATGTCCCGCGTGGTCGTCTTCGCCAGTTCCATCCTGTTCCGGGCCGTGCCCGTGAGGGTCAGCCTGCTCCTGGTCTTCATCTGCACGGCCGCGATCGTTACCGAGCGCCATATTCTCCGGTGCTTGCCGCGCCCGGAGCCACGTTATAGTCGCTGCTCCACCGCCGAGGCCAATGACCGCAACGATCACAACTACAAGCCCCACTTCTCTGTTCATTACACCGGTCCTCCGCTGATCGCGGTCATCGCGTGCTTCCGCACAGTATTGCTGCCAGGTACGCCTACAAGAGCCACGCCGCCGCGGCATTGAGGAGTAGGTCCCTCACGAATGTCTCGAACACTCCGTTATCGCTCGGCGCGCAGCCACCGCATAGAGTCAGGCCCATCACCATCAAGGAGCCAAGTGCGACGGCACTAGCTCGTGAGTCTCTCTTCGTCACGGTTCTGTCTCCTCTTTGGGCCCCGTATCGGTCGCGGCATCGGCGTCGACCTCGCCGACGAGCTTCGGGAACGGGAGGCCAATCGTCCGTTCCAGCTCGGGAATGGACGTGGCGGCAGTTTGGGCGGCGCCAACGTATCCACTCCGCGTCTCCAGGAAAAACCGCTGCGCTTCGAGAACAGAGAGGAAGGAGGCGCGACCGGCCCGGTAGGCCTCACGCGACAGATCCAAGTTGCTCTGCGCGAGCGGAATCGAGCGGTCCTGGTACATCCGTACACGCCTCGACGCCGTCAAAGTTCGATCGACCGCGCTGCGGACCTCTTGCGCAACGGCGCGGTCGAGGGCCTCCAGCATCTTGCGCGCCTGCTCGTATGCATACCGTGCCTTGGCAATCTGGGCCTGGTTCTGGTCGAAGATCGGCAGCTCCAAGTCCAGGCTGGGACCAATGATGAAGTCTGTGTGTCGCCGTCGTTCTGCTCGAGGCTGTATCTCGGGGGCGGTCAGACCGCCGTTGGCGATCGATGTTCGCGCGGTGTCGGCTAGAAGGTCACGACCTCCGTCGCTCCGCCCGCGCTCACCGCGCTCCAGCGCCACGCCAAGTTCGATGGCTGGAAAGACGCGCTGGTACTCCTCCTGCAACCGAGCTTCCGCAGCGTATACCGCCTGCTCGGCAGAACGGATGTCGAGACGCCATGCCCGTGCAAGCTCAAGCAACCGCTGTACGGCGGGAGCTTCCGGCGGAACCTCCGGAAGGGGATCAAGCAACGCGAGTTCACCGGCATCCGTTGTGACGCCGAGCAATGTGGCCAACCTCCGACGACCCTCGGCAGCCGCAAACCGCGCCGCCTCCACCTCCAGATCGGCGTCAAGCGCCAGGCCTCGTGAGAGGTTGACATCCAACTCATTGGCTGCACCAGCCTGCTGACGTGTCAGCGCTAGTGTAGTGTCTCACAAATACGATACCGTGGTGGGGCAGGCCTCCGTGCCTGTCACGGCGGGCAGGGACGCCCGCCCCACCTCTACAGAAGGTTGCTTGTTTCTGAGACAGTACACTAGCTCCAACAGGTTCTGTGCGACGGAAAGGTTCTCTTGTGCGATCCGAAGACTCTCATCCGCGCCGACTGCCTCGTAGTACGCTACTCTCGCGTCCGCCGCGAGGTCCGCCGCTTGTCGCGCAAGCCCGAGGATCGCCTGATTGAGCGACCGCTCTGCCGCACGCTTACGGACCGGGATCCGCCACAAGTCCGCGATGTTCTGGGCGAGCCCGGCTTCCAAGTTAGCGAGGCCGCCTCCCGACGGAAGCTGCAACGCGATCCCAAGCGAAGGGTTGGAGAAAAGCCCGGATTGCACTACGTCGGCCCGGGCCATCCTGATGTCCATAAAGGCCGCTTGAAGCGTCGGGTTGTTCAGCAGAGCGAGTTCGGCTGCGTCTTGGGCGGTCAGTCCGTCAGCCAGCAACTGCTCGATGCGTTCTGCGACAGCTTGCGCTCCTTTCGGGTCGTAGATATGAACGCCGGTTGAAAATTGCAGCGCCTGGGGGGTTGCCGAAGGTCGGTTGAA
>CAZDTB010000631.1:0-2639 GCA_964508075.1 uncultured Planctomycetales bacterium | reverse complement strand
CAGCAGAAAGTCAACCCCTATCTGCGGCCGCAGATAGGGGTTGACTTTCTGCTGCAAGTCACCGGGCAAAAACCCCAGCCGCTCCCCCGCCTCCACCGCCGGGCGAACCAGCGCGATCCGCTTGGTCTTGCCCATTTTCAGGAGATGGACGGCGATCGCGACGGCCAGGTACGTCTTGCCCGTCCCGGCCGGGCCGACGCAGAGCACCAGGTCGTTCTCCAGCATGGCCCGCAGGTATTCCCGCTGCCCCTCGGTCTTGGGGGAGATCGTCTCGCGCCCGAAAACCCGGATGGCATCGACATCGGTCTGCCCCTCCGCCTGCTCGACGCCCGCGATCACCTCGTCGACGGCCTCCTCATCCAACTGCTCCCGCTCGCTGAGCAGATCCTGCAGCCGTTCGATCACCGCGGCCGCCTGGGCCGCCGCGGCGGGTTCGCCCAGAATCCGGACCAGCGCGTTGCGGGCTTGCAGCCGCACCCCGAGCGAGTCTCGGATGCGCCGCAAGTGACAGTCGCCCGGGCCGAACAATTCCATCCGCTTCCGGGGCTCACGCAGGGTGACGGAGAGTTCCATAACGCATAGCGTATCCGCGTTTGAGGCCGCTTGGCAACTCCCCGGGAGCCCAGCGCGCCTGATTGCGTTTCGCGGCAACCTAGCGCAAAATCGGTTGCAGCCAGCCACGCTGCCCTTACAATCCCCCGGGATGGGGTTGGCGTGTGTATGACTCAGGCCCCGACCCAACGCGCGGCGGGACAACGCGCGGTTTGGGTACCGGAGTCCGGCTCCACCGAGTTGCGAAGGAGTGGCGTGTGAGCACACTGACGAAAGTATTTGTCGTTCTGACCTCCGTACTCTCGATTGCCCTGTCGTGCCTGTTTATCGCGGCCGCCGCGCAATGGGACAACTGGAAAGCGCTGGCCCTCGATTACCAGACCGCGCGTGACGCCGCCATCACCCAGGCCCAGAGCACCGCCGCCAGTATGCAGGCCGCTTTGGCGATGAAGGACGAAGCCTTGGCGACTCAGGCGCGAAAGCTGGAGAGCGCGCTCGACACGGTCAAGAACCTGAACGATCAGAACGCCGAGCTTCGAAGCGATCTGGCCAAGGCCGAGAACGAACGGCTGGCGGCCGAGGCCGGGCGGACCAAGCTCCAGGAAATCCTGGACGTAAGCACCGGCGAGCTCAAGGCAACCCAAAAGCAGAACCAGACGCTGCTGTCGCAGAACATTGATTTGCAGTCGCGCGGGGCCCGGCTCAACAACCGCGTGCTGGAGCTGACCACCGGCGTCACCATTCTCCAAGATCAGATCCGCAACATGCAGGAGAAGCTCTACGCCTGCGAGCAGCAGAACACCGAGCTCGAGCAGCGGGCCGGAACAGCCGTCGCGCGCGCCGCCGTCCCGGAAGCCCCCCCGGGCGTTGCCGCCGTCGCCCCCACCGTCGCCGGTGAGATCCGCGGCGAGATCATCGAGGTCGAGGGGGTCTACGCGACCGTCAACGTCGGCGAGAGCTCCGGCGTCATCGCCGGGATGACGTTCATGGTTTACCGCGAGGGTGGCGTGTATCTCGGGGACCTGGTGATTGAACGGGTCCGGCCCAACCAGGCCGGTGGCAGGCTTACCACCCTCATGGAAGGCGAAATCCGCAAAGGTGACGCCGTCGTCTACGGGATGGAATAAACTAGAGTCGCGAAACATACGCGGGTACGATCATGTCACAGATGAGCACCCCGGCTTCCGGGTTATCACGGCCAAGTGGGGAAAACGACGTATACACGGCGTTGATCCTGGTGGCCTTTCTGTTCGTGCTGACCGCCACGATCTACGTCGGTTATCGTGCCCAGATGTTGTTCGGCACGCTGCTGCCCCCCGGGGGCAGCTAGACGCAGCGATGTGCCGGAGCGTCCGGGCAGGCGTGCAGATTGAGGGTACGCGGATTTACGGGCATCGCGGCACAATTCGGAACCCGGGCGGGTTGCAGCGGGATGCGCTCATGGATCGGAGCCCAACGTGTTTCTACGCCGCCTGATGGGACTGTTCAGCCTTGACATGGGTATCGACCTGGGTACCTGTAACACCCTGGTCTGCGTCAAAGGTCAGGGCATCGTGCTTAACGAGCCCTCGGTGGTTGCGGTGCGCAAGGGCACCAACTACGTCCTCGACACCGCCAACGGAAAGGCCGTCGGCCTGGTCGCCAAGGAAATGCTCGGCCGGACCCCCGGCAGCATTACCGCCATCCGCCCCCTCAAGGACGGAGTCATCGCCGACTTCGACATCACCGAGGCGATGCTCGGCTATTTCATACGTAAGGTGCATGGCCGGCGGTCGCTGCTCAAGCCCCGCGTCGTCATCGCCATCCCGTCCGGCATCACCGCCGTCGAAAAACGCGCCGTGTTCAACTCCGCCGAGCGCGCCGGCGCCCGACGCGTTTACCTCGTTCCCGAACCGAAGGCCGCCGCCATCGGCGCCAAGCTCCCGATCTTCGATCCGACCGCGTCGATGATCGTGGACATCGGCGGCGGAACCACCGAGGTCGCCGTCATGAGCCTGGCCGACATCGCGATCTGCACCACGCTGCGGGTCGCCGGCGACGACATGGACGAGGCCATCATCAACTATATGAAACGCACCTACAACCTG
>CAZDTB010000630.1:0-2647 GCA_964508075.1 uncultured Planctomycetales bacterium | reverse complement strand
GTCTCAACAACACTCTGCGCTCTCCGCGCTCTCTGCGGTATGAATAGTCCGGGCTTGGGCGCTGCGACCCCGAAGCGAGAGCGAGTCGCTTGCGTAACCTGGTGAACTCGCGAACATTACGCCTGTGACCAAACGACAGCGACGTGCGAACCTGATCGCCATCCTGATCGGCCTTGCCGCCACGACGATTGTCCTGGCGGCGCACGTGGGTGGCGAGCTCGACCTGCTGGAACTGATCGCGCTCGACCTGCGCTTCCGCCACGCAAACTCGATCCGACCCAGCGACCAGATCGTCTGCCTGGACATCACCGACCGCGACCTGGAGCTTCTTGGGCGCTGGCCGTGGCCGCGCGATCTGCAATCGCCGTTGGTCGGCGTCCCGGCGGAGTTCGGCGCACGGGCGATTCTGGTAGACCTGACCTGGGCCGAACCGGAGACCGCGCGTTCGATCCCGCCCGAGCACGCGGACATCGTCACCAGGCTGGACCAGCTCGCCGGCGGCGAGTTGCCCGAGCAAGTCTTCCCGGATCTGGTACTCCGTCAGGCGATCGCCTCGGCCGGCAATGTGTACCTGGCCTATCACCATTCGATCGTCGACCTCGAACGCAGCGGGGCCTTCCGGGAGCTGGTTGACCTGCTGCTCGACGACGAGACCGTCGCCGCTGCGCAGCTTGCATCCCAGATCGACAAACGGCTGCGCGAACGCATCAAGAACGACAAGGACTACGTCCTGCAGCGTCCGCTCGATCGCGCCCTGATCGTCGCGGCGCTCATGCAGGATCCGAGGTTCGAGGAACAGCAACTGGCCGAGCGGGTGCAAATCGCCGACGCGCGGTTCCTCGAGCGGGCCTTCGAGCGCTGCCGCGATGCGGTTCTGCGGCGGAAGGTGACGGAATGGCTCGACGCTCAGCCGGAGCGCTGGCAGGGCGACACCGGCGCGATGGTTGTTGAGCTCTATGGGGATCTGACCGGCCGGGAATTCATCGGCGAGAACCCGCTAATGGACGCGGTCATCCGCGCCTATCGCGAGGTGCTCAGCTATGCGGCCACCACCAGCCGAGAGCTTGCCCCGCTGAGCCGCGTCGCTCAGATCACGCGTCCGGTGGACGGGATTACGCCGGTGCACTTCACGCATGCGCGCGTGGCCCGCCGGTGCTGCTTTGCGAACTTCGAGCCCGACCTGGACGGGACGGTGCGGCGCGTGGCGCTGATCGAGCGGCACGGGGGCAACGTGCTTGGGCAACTGGGCTTCTCCGCGGGCTGGGATCTGCTCGGGATCGACCCGGGCGAGCTGATCGCGGAACCGGGTGAGGTGACGCTGACGCCGGTCGACCGGTCGTGCCCCGCGATAACGATTCAGCTCGACAACCGCGGTCGCGTGTTGATCCCATGGGTTCGCGGACGTGAATGGGCCCGACAGTTCACACATCTGCCGGCCAGCGTCGTGTTGCAGCTAGCGGACCACCGCCGGAACCTGGCACACAATCAGACGCGGGCGGCGGACTTGCAACGGCTGGTTTTCTCCAGCGAGTTTCTGCCCGACTTCAACGAGCTGGCCGAGCTGCTTGAGGAGCGGCCGAAAGCAGCGCGACAAGCCGAGTGGGATCGCCTGAGGGACGACGCTGAATCCGCCACCTTCTTCAGCAACCAGGTGGCGGAGATCGACAAGGCAGCGGCGGGGGGCGAGCAGCGACTGCGGAGTTTTGTAGCCCGGGAGCAAGAGCGTCTCGAACAAAGCGGGCAACCGAGTGACGGCCTCTCAGCGGGCCACATTGATGACGTGCTCTTCTTCCTCGAGCAGATCGATCAATTGCGTGCTGAAAACGCGGCGATCGAGCTTGCGATTGAGCTCATGCGCCAACGGCTCGCGTCGATCTTCCGGGACAAGATCTGCATCGTCGGGTACGCGGCCACTTCGCTGGCCGACATGAAGCCGATCCCCACACACCCCAGCGCCCCCGGGCTGATGGCCCACGCCAGTCTGGTCAACGGCCTGCTCACCGGGCAACTGGTCCGCTGGGCCAGCTTGGGCCAGAACGCTCTAATCGTGCTGTGCTTCGGCATCGCGACCACGATCCTGGCGGCGTTTCTGCGACCGCGTTTGAGCTTGTTGCTGGTAGCATTCATGGTCGTGAGTTTTGTTGCGATCGGGGGCGCGCTGGCGTTCTACAGCTGGAGATACTGGCTGGCGTTGACACCCCCCGTGGTGGTGACACTGCTGAGCTACGTGCTGATCGCGGTTTACCGCTACGTCTTCGTCGAAGGTGAGCGTCGTCAGCTGGCGACCGCGCTCGGTCAATACACGTCGAAAGAGATGGCCCGGCAGATGGCCGAGAACCCCGAGCTCTGCCGCCGAGCCGAGATGCGCGAGGTGACCACCGTCTTCACCGACCTGAGAGGCTTCACCGGGATCTCCGAGCGGATCGGTGCGCGACGGACCCAAGAGGTGCTGAACGTCTGCCTGGGGCGCTTTACGGAAGTGATGCTGCGCTACGAAGGCATGGTGAACAAGTTCATCGGCGACGGCGTGTTTGCCTTCTGGAACCCGGTGATCTACCCGCAGGAGGACCACGCCCGGCGAGCGTGCACCACCGCCATCGATCTGCTGGTTGCGCTGGACGAGCTGAAGGTCGAGCAGCGCCGGGCC
>CAZDTB010000629.1:0-2649 GCA_964508075.1 uncultured Planctomycetales bacterium | reverse complement strand
TCGTCATATGAGAGGCCAGGGTCGCTCATGGCACTTCCGACTTCGAGGCGTGCGGCAACAGGACGACTAGCGATCAAACGTCTATAAGGGCCAATCGTAGTTGATGCGCAAGCGTTCGGCTACCGGTGAAGCTCAAGAGCGCCAGCGGGTTTCCGGCCCACTTCCGGACCGCAAATGCGTTGAAGTGACGCTTCAGGCCTTGTGGCGTTGACCGGCACAGGCATACCGGACGTGCCGGACGGCTCGGCGACCCATAAAGAGCCGCCTCTGGCACAGCGGATTATCTTTCTTGATTCTGCGGCGAACGAATCTAAAGCTTTCAGCATGATCGGGAACGTGTTCAACAGCACATTGACGCAACAGACCTGGCTCAGGAAGAACTCCGAGCTGCAGGATCGGATCCTGCAACGGCTGGCGACCGGACGGCGGATCAACGCCGGGCGGGATGATCCCGCCGGCCTGATCGCCGCCACAGATCTCGAAGCGGCGATCGCCGCGCTGGACGCGGAGAGCCGTTCGTTGCAGCGTGTGCACTCCAACGCGAACATCGCGGATGGGCACACCGCCCAGCTTTCGAGCATGATGGGCGAGCTGCGCAGCCTGACGGTGGCGAGCGCCAACACCGCCGGGCTCAGCGACGCCGAGATCGCGGCCAACCAGATGCAGATCGACAACCTCTCGGCCAGCATCCAGCGCTTCGCCCAGGATGCGATCTCGAGCCTGGACGGCATCAGCCTTCCCGGCGACGGCAACGAGCAGTTGGCCGAACAGTTGCGCACCGCCGCCAACTCCGTCGCGACACTGGCCAGCGGCGGCGCGAACAGCCTGTCCAGCGGTGACTTCGACGCGATCCAGACCGTCATCGACGACGCCGGCAGTGCCTTCGCTGAAGCACGCGGGACAATCGGCGCGTATCAGAAATATGACGTCGAGGCCCGGCTGAATTCGCTGGCGGAAGAGCGCGAAGCCCTCACAGCGGCGCACAGCCAGATCATGGACGTCGATTACGCGGAGGAAACCAGCAATCTGGCCCGCTCGCAGGTCCTGATGGCGGCGAGCGTGAAAGTCCTCAAGATCGCGGACCAGAACGCCGCCACAGTGCTCGACCTGCTGTCGTAGGCGCCGGATTCGAACCAAAAGTCCCTAACACAACCGGGGTGGCACTGGCGTCCCGCCGGTGGCAACACGGGCGAGACGCCCGTGCCACCCGCCGGATGTTGATGGGGACCGATGTCGAAAAGGACTCGGCGCTGCCGCCGAACCTTTACGGCAGAAGGACAGCCGATACAATAGCTGCTTGCCCGGGCCCGCCGGCGCCGGCGACGGGAAGCCGGGTCGAACAGAGGTGGGACACGTGCCGGGCGATAACGCCGCCTGATTGTACCGCCCGGACAATTGCAGCGCCGCGTCGGATGCGGATACAGCGCAGCCTCACATTACTGTACGTCGCCCTTGTGATCGGCGGCTTGTTCTTGGGCTACTGGTGGTTCGCTCTGCGCGCCCCCCGAGCGGTCGTCGCACAAGTAGCTGAGCCGCGGACCAACCCAGATGTTCGGCGGCCAGACGCCGTATTCCTGATCGTGGTGGACACACTCCGGGCCGACCGGCTTTCCTGTTACGGTTACCAGGCACACCGCACGCCGAATCTCGACCGGCTGGCAGCCGCGGGAGTGCGGTTCAGCCGGGCTCAGTCGGCCGGCAGTTGGACGAGACCGAGCATCGCCGCGCTGATCACATCGCGGTATCCGACTCAGTTGGGCGTCGTCGAGCGGCCGTCACAGCCGGGGAGGGTCTTCGAGTGGCGCGAGCGGCGGCAACAGCGCCGCACCGGTGTTCCGCCCCAAACCCAGACGCTGGCCGAGATCTTGTCCGCGGCCGGGTTTCACACTGCCGCGTTCGTGAACCAGCCCGCGCTGAGCGGGCCGCGCGGCTATCAACGCGGGTTTGCGAGCTGGTACTATCCGGTGGGGCCTGACGAGATTCGCCAGTGCACGTCGGGCCGGCCTCGCCTGCAGAAATGGCCCGACGCGAAGGATGCCAGTCGTTGCGATCAGGCATTGATTCGAGAATTCACACACTGGCTGGGCGAGCACGACGAGGGAAAGCTCTTCGTCTGGCTGCACCTGCTCAGTCCGCACAAACCGTATACGCCCGCGCCCGAATACGCGCCGCCTGCGTCACCGGGCACGCGGCCCAGCCCATCGGCTCGCTACGACGCGGAGGTGCGCGCCGCCGACGACATGGTCGGACAGGCCCTCGACGCGATCGAACAGCACGTCGGGATGGAACGCGCCCTGATCCTGTTCACCTCTGACCACGGGGAGGAGTTCGGCGAGCACGGGATGAGGGAGCACGGACACAGCCTGCATTGGGAGGTGCTCGACGTACCGTTGATCATGCTGTCGCCCACCTTGCCAGCCGGTCAGGTCGTTCCGCAATGCGCCCAGGGAGTCGACATCCTGCCGACCGTTCTCGACATCGTCGGCCGGGCGGAATTAGCTCCCGCGGACGCCGAGGGCGTAACGCTGGTGCCGATGATCACCGCCGGCGATTCGCCTTTGCCCGTCTACGCCGAGGCGATGCTGTACGGCAGCACGGAGCGCTCCCTGATTGACGGTACCTATAAGCTGATGTACGACCAACAGGGCG
>CAZDTB010000628.1:0-2658 GCA_964508075.1 uncultured Planctomycetales bacterium | reverse complement strand
GACCGAATCCGGATGCCCCACCGCGTGGTGGTACGCGTGGGCCGTTCCGGCCACGCCCCCGGCACAGGGTTAAGAGGTTCTTTGTTGGGCTCTTCGCGAAGGGGAAGGGCCTCGGTATCAGGAAGTCCGGGACGTTGGACCGCGCAGCTTAGGCAATCACGAAGGGAGACACAAATGACTGTCCACACCAGTAAGACCACGTTTGTACTGACCGTGATCGCCGTCGTGGGTCTCGGCACGTTGCAGCCGGTCGTGGCCCAGCAATATACGATCACCGACCTCGGCACGCTCGGCGGCGTTTCCAGCGGGGCTAGTGGTGTGAACAACGAGGGGCGGGTCGTCGGCGCCTCAACCGTCTACAGCGGTGCGAAACACGCCTATCTGTGGGAAGACGGCACGATGTACGACTTGGGCACGCCGTCAGGTTTCCTGGTGAGCAGCGCCTCGGCGTCGAATGATCTCGGCCAGGTGGTCGGTACATCGGAAGGCCAGTACCAGAGCCAGTACGCCTACATCTGGGAAGCAGGTGTGTGGAGCTATCTGGGCACGCTTCCTGGACCCGGCCTCGACTACAGTGCCACCGCCGACATCAACAACGCCGGTCAGATCGTGGGTTACTCGTTCACGCTGGGGCCCGGCGGCGCTCATCGCGCCTGGATCTGGGAAGACGGCGAGATGACGGACCTGGGTACGCTCGGTGGTGCGGATTGCTCGGCCAGTGCCATCAACGAGTTGGGGCAGGTGGTTGGTTGGGCGCAGATCGACGATCCTGACTTCATAACTCACGCCTTCCTCTGGGAAGACGGAGAGATGACCGACCTGGGCACGCTGCCCGGCGATACGGGCAGCTCCGCCGCCGATGTCAACTTGCACGGGCAGGTCTGTGGCACGTCGACGCACCCCGTGCCGCCATATTCCACCGCTCGAAGAGCGTGTATGTGGGATGATGGCGTGATTGTTGATCTGGGCGTGTCGCCGGGCTATGCCAAGAGCTTGTCGGCCGGCATCAACGACCACGGACAAGTCGTCGGCTATCTGGGGACCAGTCTTTCGGGAAGCGCATCCGCCGCCTTCATTTGGGAGGACGGCGTGATGACCAACCTCAACAACCTGATTCCTCCAGGCTCGGGCTGGGTTCTCAAATCGGCATCGGAAATCAACGAGGCCGGCCGGATTGTGGGCTGGGGAACCGCTCCCAACGGCGAGTCTCATGGCTTTCTCCTGACGCCGCTTTGCTTCGCCGACCTGGATGGCGACGCGGATGTGGATCTGTCTGACCTGGCGACGTTACTCGCGAGTTACGGCACAACCAGCGGGGCGGACTACGAAGACGGCGATCTCGACGGCGATGGCGACGTGGACTTGGCCGACCTGTCAGCTTTGCTGGCGGTCTACGGGACGACGTGCGATTGAGACGACGTCTCCTCGAAACCGGACACGGCTACTGTTGGCAACAAGAGAAGAAAGGAAGAGTCATGCAGAAGAAATGGAAATGCGGAGTATGTGGATACATTCATGATGGCGACGAGGCTCCGCGGCAGTGCCCGAAGTGTGGAGCGCTGGCGGAAAAGTTCGCTCTGCTGGACGAGAAGGCCGCAAACCTGGTCGAGCGGTCGCGACACACCAACGCCCTGCACTGCCGGCTGGTGAACCTGGGCCGCAAGATGGAGCAAGTGTGCACGGACGGCATCGAGGACAATCTCGATCCCGGCTGTGTGGATGTGTTTCAGAAGGCGCTGGCCCACAGCTACGAGATCATGAAACTATCAATGACCGAGGTTCAGGGCCACATCGCCAAAGGTAAGTGGGGCTAGCTTCGCGGCTGAGGAGTTTTGCCATGGCAAAAGACAAGCAAGGGTGTGTTCAGCCGGCAAAGGGGCCGATTGGTCAGGCCGAGACCGAGGCATCCTCTTACGCCGGGAAGGCAGTCAAACAGGAGGAATCCAAGATGATCGCGCGGGTTGGTCAGCCAGCGCCCGACTTCGAGGCAACGGCTTATGTCGACGGAGAGTTCAAGAACATCAAGCTCTCAGACCATCACGGCCAGTGGGTGGTGCTCTGCTTCTATCCAGGCGACTTCACCTTCGTCTGACCGACAGAGTTGACGGCAGTTGCCGTCCAAAACGATGAGCTCAAAGAGCTCGGCGTGCAGGCGCTTTCCGTGAGCACTGACAGCCATTTCACCCACAAGATCTGGCAGGAGCAAGAGCTTTCCAAGATGGTGCCCGGTGGGGTCCCGTTCCCGATGCTCTCGGATGCGGGCGGACGGATCGGCAGAATATATGGCGTTTATGATGAGGATGCCGGCGTGGATATCCGCGGGCGTTTTCTGATCGATCCGGACGGCGTCATCCAGGCGATGGAGCTCCTGACGCCGCCAGTGGGACGCAACGTGGCAGAGCTGATTCGTCAGGTGCAGGCGTTCAAACACGTGCGCGAGACCGGTGAGGCGACACCGTCTGGTTGGAGACCCGGGCGGGCCACGCTCGAGCCAGGTCCCGATCTGGCCGGCAGAGTCTGGGAAGTGTGGAAACCAGAGATGGCCTTTTAGCAGGCAATTCGTCGGAGACCAGGAGGGCGTCGTCCGGCACGCGGTTATCAATGATCTGCCGCTGGGCCGCAACGTCGACGAGGCCGTGCGGATGCTCGACGCGCTGC
>CAZDTB010000627.1:0-2662 GCA_964508075.1 uncultured Planctomycetales bacterium | reverse complement strand
TCGCTGGTGATGACCGGTTGCAGGTAGAAGTTCCAGCAGTCGGCGCCGGTGGTGATGAGTGTCGGGGGGATTAACTCGACGCCGTCCGGATCGAGCTTGGTGTACTTGACCTCCCAGCCGGTCGATTCTCCGGACGTGTATAACACGTGGATGTTGTTCAGGCTGTCGGTGACGCCGAACCACTGGGTCGTCGCGACCGGCCGCAGGAAGTGATGGTGCCCCGCGACGGTGACGACCGCCTGGTCGCCAGGGCCGATCCAGTTCGGGTCGGTCTCGATCAGCACTCCGGCGGGGTTGATGACGTAGCGGTCAAAGTGCTCGTTCCGGTCGGAGTACTCCCACAGTCGAACGGCGAACTGGAGGTTGCCGGCCGCGTCTCGCACGCCACTCGTGTCCAGATTCCAGTTGTCGAAGTCCAGATAGCTCCCCAGCAGCACGGGCTCTGTCTCGCGGCCCATACACGGTGGCACGAGCGGGCTCGGGGTCGCCGCATCAGCGGGCGCGACGATTGCCTCTCCTGCCACCATGTCGCGGTTCACGTCGACGACCGGTTGCCCGAAGGCCACGGCCGCGACCAGGATCGCGAGGGTAGTCGTGGTCAGAGTGTGTCTGATTGCAATGATTCGCTTGTCCGTCATTTCCTCACCTCTCCAATTCCAATCTCGCGTGTCACGAATCGTGTCCGTGCCTTGCTTCGCGCCTTGAACCGTAAGCCTCGATTCCATCCCGATTGCACTCGATGTCTCATGCTCCCGTCGGTTGCACGCCACAGGTGCTAAGCTCCCTCCCCGTAGTGAGCCAATAGCGTCGCCAGGTCGGCGAGATCCACACACCCACTGCCGTCCAGATCCGCCGCCGCGTGGCTTGCACCCAGCCAGAGCCCCAGCAGCGCAAGCCCAAGTGAGGCGCCTATCCGCATTGTTCGTCCACCTGTGTGCCGCCGCGCGGGGTCGCCGTGCTCCTCTGTTTCGCAGGGGTCAACATCCCCGTCACGCGCACCTGGCGCTCCATCGCTCGTGAAGTGATCAAGAGCACCAGCCTGAGAGCCACTGGTTTCGCACCTCGACGCAGTCCCGAGACACGCCCCGCCCGGGCATGACGTCGACGGAGCCGCGTTTCATCTCAAGGCCTGAGTATAACAGTCCGATCGCGCCGCTTCCAGCGATTATCCCGTTTTAGTGGTCAAAACGGGTAATAATTGCCGCTTCCGCGAAGGTGTCCGACCCACGAAGTACGAATTAATCCCTGGCCCGAGTAATACTTAGACGCTGCTGCGCAGCCTGCCCGACCGTTGCCAGCCCGGATTATTCATGGAACCGATCGCGGCCGTACCGTGTGGCCCACCCCGTCGCTCTGTTGGCATGACGCGACCGCTTCGCGGCAGTTGGGCTGCCCTGCCGGGCTTCAGACTCCCAGCAGTGGCTTCTTCTCGGTCAGATGGTTGACCGCTTCCGCCCGCGCTTTCACGTAACCTTGCATTCCAGTGCGCACGCCATAGGCTGTTGGCCGTCGTCCCTTCGGGACTGTTCGAACGCCAACCGGACACTGTGATTCGGCTCGTTGCCTGTCTGCCAGGAGGATGAATCCATGCGAGCGGTGGTCCAGCGTGTTCGCCAGGCATCGGTGGAGGTCGGCGGCGAGGTGGTCGGGCGGATCTCGGCCGGCCTCTTGGTCTACGCCGGTGCCGCTCCGGACGACGCCGACCAGGACATCGGCTACATCGCGGACAAGGTGGCCCACCTGCGCATCTTCCGGGACGAAAACGACAAGATGAACCTGGACGTGGGCCAGGTCGGCGGCGCGGTCCTGCTGGTCAGCGCCTTCACCGTCCAGGCTGATGCCCGCAAAGGCCGCCGACCGTCGTTCGACCCCTGTGCCCCCGGCGAAACCGCCGAGCCGCTGATCGAAAAGCTCGCCGACGCCATCCGCGGCTATGGCCTGAACGTCGAAACCGGCCGCTTCGCGGCCTACATGCAGGTTGCCGCCGTGAACGACGGCCCAATCTGCATCCTGCTGGATTCACGCCGGGTGATTTGAGGGGTGAAGGATTCCAGGATTCGAGGATCCGAGGATTCGAGTGATGCCATTCCGTGGGGAAGTACCGGTCGGCAAGGCAAACGTCGCGGGCAGAGCCCACCCGACCGCCTCTTGGCGCACCGGCGCCGAGACGCCGGAGCTAGGCGTCTTTCTTCAACCGCTGGCGCAGGCGGGCGTCGATATACGGCTGGATATCGCCGTTGAGGACGCGCTGCACGTCGCCGATCGCCAGCCCCGTGCGGTGATCTTTGACGTGGATGGTCGCGCCGTGGATGACGTAGCTGCGGATCTGGTTGCCCCACTCGATCCCGCCCTTCTCGCTGTAGCGCTTGGCCAGCTCGGCATCGCGCTTGGCCTGTTCCATTTGCTCTAGGCGCGATTGCAGGATATTCAGCGCCACACGCTTGTTCTGCGCCTGGCTGCGCTCGTTCACACAGTCCACGACGATGCCGGTCGGCTTGTGGCGGATGCGCACGGCGGTGGCAACCTTGTTGACATTCTGCCCCCCGGCACCCGAGGCGCGGCAGTAAAAATCGATATCCAGGTCCGTTTCAACCAGATCGACCGACGTCTCCTCGAACTCCGGCAGCACCTTCCATGTCTGGCGATGCCCGGCCAGCCGCGG
>CAZDTB010000626.1:0-2662 GCA_964508075.1 uncultured Planctomycetales bacterium | reverse complement strand
CCGAAGATACAGAGCCTGCTGAGCATGGTCGGCAAGGCCGGCCGCGTCGTCCGCAAGCTGGACTTCTTCCAGTCCAGCGCTTCGCGGACCACGTTCGACGGCAAGATGTTTGTGACCAAGAGCATCACCACCTATCGCGAGCCGCCGGTGCCTACGAAGCCGAAGCCGGTGAGCGCGACCGAGGAGACGGAGACGGAGGGCGAGTCGAAGACGACTGAGGAGGAGTAGTCCCCCACGCCGCCGTCGTCGGCAGAATCAGCTCGAACGGTTCTGCCAAACGGCCCTCGCGGAGCTTGAGCAGCGTGACCTGCACTCGCCGGGTGGCGTAAAAACCGTCCAACTCGGCGTCGGCCCCCGATAACGGGTCAGGTTGCTGGCAGACAGTCGAAACGGATACCCCATCCTTTGCGAAGCAAGGGGTGGGGTTTTTATACACGTTCGGATTGGGTCCCATGTTCTCACGGCCGACACGGGCGTCCCACCCGGTCCCGTGCGTTCCATCCATTGCAGGGTAAGGCTGCGTGTTTGGTTGCTTAGCCCCGTAGGGGCGGCAGTCAGTAGCCGGGGGCGTAAGCCCCCGGAGTTCGTGCCCCTGAAAGATTTCAGCCCCGGAGGGGCGATAGAGGGGATCCAAGACCGCGCGCGTTTCTGTCGCCCCTCCGGGGCTTTCCATTCGCTGGCGATCTCGCATCCCAGGGCTTGCGCCCTGGGCTATTGACTGTCGTCCCTTCGGGACTGTCCCAACGTCAAGCATGTGCAAGCAAGGGGTGGGGTCTTTGTTTGGCAGAGGATCGAGCCGCAGCCGGGTGGCGGCGAAGGTGTGACCGCCGCGCGCGGCGCTCCGCAGCAGAAACCCCAGCCCGCCCCCTGTTTCGGCCGCCAGTTGCAGCCGGCGTGAGACGTAGGCGTCCATGGCTCGGATCGGCAGCACCACCGCCGCTACCGCCGGGCAGCGGAGAACCTGTTCACAAACCCACAGCGCGTCGACGTTTCGTTTCGTGCGAATTACCAACAGCCGTTCGAGCGGCAGGCCGAGTTGGATCGCCGCGGGCGGATAAAAATCTCCAGCGGTATCGAGGTAAAACACCCACTTCGTCGGGCGGGGATGCCCAGGATCGTGTGCGTTCGGATTGGCCCCGGCACACTCACGGCCGACACGGCCGTGCCACCCGACGAGATTCCTCAAGTGTGGCACGGCTGTGTCAGCCGTGTGTTGAATCGCATGAGCAAAGGCGTCCGCCGCGCCGTCGATGACCCGTGTACGGGTGCCACGGGCAGCTTGTCTGCCCGTGTCGGCACTGGCGGGCAAGCCGCCAGTGGCACCTCGTAACCAAGGCTCCCTGGACAGATGCTCCGCCGGCCGGTCGACGGCCCGTGCCGCCGCCCAGAGGGCCAACGAGCGTATCGCCGTGGCCTCGCCGGGGGCGAGCAGCTCGTGAATACATCCTCGGGCGAACCCGCCGCCGAGGACGGCGTCCAGCTCGGTCAGCCTGGTGGGGCAGCGCTGGAGCGGGCCGCGTCGGCGGGCCTGTAACTGGCGCACCTTTTCGGCCAACGCCGCCAAATCCGGTCGACGTGTGACTCGCAATGTGGGCGCACCCTGAGCGGGTGCCTCGCCTGCTACAACCGCCGGCAAAGACATTCCTGCGTTCCCCAGTCTGGCGATCGGCCCGCTTGAGGCGGACTCCCGCCGTGCTGCGACTGCGGCGAGAGCGTGGCCACGTTCCCCTGAGAAGGGCGAGCCGCGCTACGCTTGGCGGCCGGTCCGCGCTCGGCGATCCAGCCCCGATGCCCATGATCGCCGTGCTGCGGATCTCTGTCGCCGACACCCTAATATAACCCGAACATTGGCATGGGTCAAACAAAATCGTCGTTCTAATTGCAATTACGCGGACGCCGCGTGGCGCACGTCAGAATGTTCCACATAGGAAAAAAGTGCAAGTTTCTCTCGGCGTCCGGGCTCAGGGGAGAGACGTAAGTAGCGGGGCAATGGGGGGTTAGGAATTCCGGCCATGGCCGATGTTAGGTCGCAATTAGGGCACGGTTGGCCGGATGCCGAAATCAGAAAGATCCGGACGGCGTGAGCGGTTCGCGGGGTCGTGAGCGGGGGTCGTGTTACCGCGCGTTACGTAACACCTAGAAAGGCTAGTGTCTGATAACTCCCACATGCATGTGGCGTGCCAGAGTGAACACTCCTGAGGGGCATACCCCAGCAGGGCGGGGCGGATTGTGGGCCGGAAGCGCGCACGGGCGGTTGTCGGACGGTCATCGGGCGGTTGCCAGCGGTCGCGTTCTGGCGCCGGACCAATTCGGTGTAGCTGGTGTTGACCTTCCCGCTGGCGTCCATGCGCTCGACCAGATCAGCGAAACGCTTGGGATTACGCTCGGCGGCCGCGGCGACAGCCTTCGCCCGGGTGTAGGTCACGTGGCTGATGCCGAGCGCCGCGGCAACCTTCGTGCGCGTCTCGCCCTTGGATGGTTCCGCAACTTTTGCGGGACCATTCGCATTCCTCCGCTGCTTGCCTTCGATCGGGGCTCGATGCGCGCTTGGGGATTGACGATTGGGGATCGGCCTGGTCACGACGGCTCGGTCGCGACGGCTCGGTCGCGACGGCCGGGTCACGGTGGGCTTGCGGCTGCTGACGACAGGGCAGCGTCTGCA
>CAZDTB010000625.1:0-2663 GCA_964508075.1 uncultured Planctomycetales bacterium | reverse complement strand
TGAAGCGGTCAAACTGACCGAACATCGGGCCTTGCTTCTGTCGGCTCTGCCCGGGCACCATTTCTAGGTTCTTTGCCCTAACCTCTTGAAGGAGTCTATCCAGCGAGAAATAGACGGGCGTGTCTACAGTAACTCGATCGAGCTTCAGTGGTTCCTTATTTACCTGCCTAAGTGCGAATAGTGTGTCTCGAAAGAACGCGATCTGGTTGGCGGCCTCGCGCTCTGTACGATCGATCAGCAGATCGCACAGCTCCGAAAACGTCATAAGCCAGTACGGGATTTCGAGTTCACGGGCATCAACATAACGAAAGACTGGGTCGTCGAACGCTGAATGCCTGGATCCGTCTTCCGCTTTCCAACTATATTCACCGTGAAGATCCAAAACGATGATGTGCGCCCTGGGCATGCTGGCAACCGCGCGTTGCATGAGGCTGGCGACCGTCCACGACTTTCCGGAGCCGGTCTGCCCCAAGATGGTGAAATGGCGGGCAAACAGGGAACTGGGGTCGAGGTGAACTACCAGAGATGGGTGCGATGAGAGCACGCCGACTTCGTAGCCCTTGGAGCGGTATTTTGAAAACATCCGGTCTATGTCTGCCATGCCGAGGGCGTGCACTTCGGCTCCGGTCGTGGGGTACGTGCTGACACCTCGTTCAAACTCGCCGTCCGCGTTCAGGGAACCCACAGGGACGAGACGGACCGTTCGCTGCGCGTACGACAACCGCACAGCATCCTCACCGGTCTCGCCTTGCTGCAAGGGAGCCAACTTCTCCTGCTCAGTCATCCGACTAAGAAGCGCGAGGATCCTCGTGCCACCCTGCCGGACAGCGACGTACGATCCGATCCGGCCGACAAGAATGTCCTCATCGCCTATGGTTACTGTCGGTGTTTGGCCCTGGTCGTCTTCCAGAAGCGCGGCGGTCAATACGCTGCCTTGCACGTCAACGATGTGACCGATGAGCGTGTCGGATTGCTCTGCCATGGTGCTAGACCTCGTGTGCGAGTTGCTCAAATGCCCACCAGTTCGGATGTCCCGGACCGATCTCACCGTAGAGCGCGCATCGTTCGTCGGTGACGAGAATAACGTTCTGCTTTGGTGACCAGCGATCGAAAACCGAAGACTCGACGCTCTTCGTGAGGACGATCATCGTCAGGTCGTTGCGCGCCAAGCCGCTCTCGATGACCGCGTTTACGTGCTCGTCGCGCATGCCGTATCCAACGCAGACAAGTCGATTGATCGGGGATGGACCGTGCCGAACCAAGCGTCGGAATTCCGACCAGAGCGTGGCATATGGCGGTACAGTTGTGTCGGTTGCCTTCCGGTACTGAGGAGGCACCATAAGACGCCTGGCTCCCAGTGGAATGGCGACGTCGAATCGGCAGCGTCGGGCGTCGTTCGGAGCTAACTCGCACCACCCGAGCGAGCCATGGAGCTTGAGCAACTGGACAACGCCTGAGTTCAATCGGAACTGCCGGTGCCGTGTGCGCCCACGATGGGCCACTCCGCTCACCTCTTGGAATACCGCAGGCTCGAAGAATGCCTGCTCCGCGCCGACGAATCCGTCGACCAAGCGGACCTTCGCAATCTCGGCACCGCGTTCAAGCAAAGGATCGTAGTTCAGACAGAAAACGGGGATCGTTGGATCTGTCCGGCGCGCAAGGCGTCGCAAGAACTCAGAATGCGTGTCGAGTGGCGGCTTCAACGCGCCAAAGCACCCAGCGATGGCGGCTGTTACACTGTGCCTATAGGGAGAGTCGGAGGGGCTTCCCGTATCGAGTAGGTCCAGGGCATTCTCGAGCCCGGCGGCGCCGCCATCCAGCTTGGCCTGAATTGCTGCCCGGTCTGGCGCCTCCAAGCCGTCGCGGATGCGCTCCCAAAGCTGTGTTGCCAACGGGTAACCCTTGCCCTCCAAGTATGATGCACCGGCTCCCAGCAGAAACCCCACTCGCTGCGAGCGAAGCTGCTGCCGGATCTTGCTCTCAAGCCGATTGTGAAAATCCGCTCCAGCGTTCATGCAAGTCGGCGTTAATCAGTTCGGGCACCACGTCCATTCGATCAGACCGGCGGCACGCGACAGCCCATCCTGCCGCGAGTATAAACCGGCGGACAATGATCGAATAGCAGTGCGCTCAGATTGCAGCCTGGTGCGATGTCGACGGCCGTTGCGTCGACACGCGTTTTGCAGCCACGCTGCTGAGGCGATCAGACACCCACCCCTTTTCCACTCACAACCAGACGAAACCCACCAAGGGCAAACAGCCTACCTGTTCCCCGTTCCCTGCCCCCCGTTCCCCTCCCTACCATCCCGCGTACCGAGCGCGTAGCGCCGGCCACGGCCGCCGCCTCGCGACCGCTTGACCCCTCTTCCTAGACATCCTATAATCCATAGCAAAGGCCGCGGGTCAGCACTGCGCGCCCTTGGCCGAGGCCCACGAAGCGGCCATAGTCCTGATAACGAAGGTTCTCAATTAGGACGCGCGCAAAATGAACAGCTTGAGCACCTTCGACTCCCGACCCGCAATCCACGATGGAATGGCGATATCGAACGCCGGCCGGGGACGCCGGACGTCCCGTGCGCTCCACCGGTTGGAAACCGGTCCCACACAAGTCGGCCGGTGCGGGGCCCGGGCGCTACGGCCACCGGGTGCCACTGGCGGCTTGC
>CAZDTB010000624.1:0-2672 GCA_964508075.1 uncultured Planctomycetales bacterium | reverse complement strand
GAGCACGACGTCGGCCTGGTCGGCGGCCTGTTCGGCGGCGAGGTGGGCGGCCGATTCCAGTTCGTCCGCGGCGGGGCCCAGGCCGGCGCAGTCCTGTAGCACGGCTGCGACGCCGCCGACTTCGATCTTCGCCGACAGGACGTCGCGGGTCGTCCCGAGAACGGGCGTGACGATTGCCCGTTCGTAGCCGAGCAGGGCGTTGAACAAGGTGCTCTTACCGGCGTTCGGCAGCCCGGCTAGCGCGATGTGCGGCTGGCCGGGGTGCTCGAGGCCGCGGCCGGTTTGTCCGATCGCGTTGATCTCGTCGACGAGCTCGTCGATGGCCTGGGTGAGCTCGGCGGGGGTGATGAAGTGGACATCCTCTTCCTCGACGAAGTCGATGCCGGCTTCCACCAGCGCGATGAGCTCGGTCAGGTGCTCGGTGAGTTTCTCGACACGCGGGCGGTATGACTGACGGCTGAGGCGGGCGGCTTGTCGGGCGGCGGTTTGATCTTGGGCGTTGATCAGCGCGAGGACGCCCTCGACCTGATCCGGGTTGAGGTGTCCGTTGAGATACGCCCGGGCGGTGAATTCGCCTGGCAGGGCGCGTCTGGCACCCGCGTCGATCAGATGGGCCGAGAGGGCTCGCAAGGCCGGCAGGCTGCCGACGGTGTGGATCTCCGCGACGTTCTGACCGGTGTAACTGCGCGGCGCGTGGAACCAGAACACGGTCGCAGGGAGGTTGAGGTCGTCGGGCAGCGCCAGGCAAACCTCGCACCAGCCGGCGTTGGGGCGGGTGTCGGCCGCCGGCAGCGACACGCCGCTACGTTCGAGCAGTTCGAAGGCGTCCGTTCCGCTCAGACGTACGATGCCGAGCGGCGTGGCCTGCCAGCCGCTGGACACGGCGATGATCGTGTCGTCGAGGGCAGGCATTTGCATGGGATCGGCCCCGGAAGCGGTGCCACTAAGGCTCGGACGCCGGCTGCGTTACTGGCGGCGGTGCGGATGTCGCGCCGAGGGTGACGAACTCGATACGCGAAACACGCCACGTGCCGTCGTCCTGGCGGAGACAAGTGACCTGGATGAGCGCGGCGTCCTCCGGGCCGGTCGCCGGCACGAGCACGGCAACTTTCGAGGGCGCGACGAAGCCGCGGCGCATCCGGTCGAAATGGAAGCCCTCGGCGTAATAGGCGATCGTGGCGCCCCAGCTGTTGATATAGCCCTCGATCAGGTCGTCGCCGAATAGGGTCTTGAACTGCGGCATGCGGTTGAGCATTCTCTCGACGGCTTTGATCGCCACCAGCGAGCGCAGTTGATTGAGGGCTTCCCGGGCGGCTTGCGGGTCGTTGTTGGCGACGGCGCGCAGCTCGGCTTGCAGGCCGAGCAGGGCGCTGCGGGCGGCGTTCTCGGGCGTGTCGAGAACGACCGGCGGGAGCTCGGGTGGCGGGCGCAGCGCGGAGCCGGATGGGTTGTTTTCGCAACCGACCAAGGTGGCGACCGTGAGAATCAGCAGCAGCGCACCTTTTCGATCGCACAATTCGCGCATGGCTGCGTCGTCCTTAATCCATGCAGCCCGGCTGGAGCTTTTCGAACAGGATTGACGGCTCGCCGAGCTGGTGGCCCGCCGCGAGCGAAGCGGGCGGCTCCCAGCGGATCGTCTCTTCGGGTAGTCCCAGCATCTCGAGCATCCTGTGGGCCGCGCCGGGAATGAACGGGTACGCCAGGATCGCGAGGTAGTGCACCGCGTGGATGCAGGTTGCGATGGCGGCGGCGCAGTCGTTGAGATCCTCTTTTCGCGTGCGCCACGGCTCGCGGACGCCGAAGTACTGATTGCACGCCCGGGCATAGCTCATCATCTCCTCGAGCGCGCCGCGGTAGCGATGCTCCTCAATGTTCTTACCGACTTTCTTTAGGGTTTCGTCGGCCAGCTTGAGGTGCTCGCGGTCGACATCGGTCTGGGCCGCGGCGTCGGGCACCTTGTGATCGAAATAGTTGGCGGCAAAAGTCAGCGCGCGGTTGACGAAGTTGCCGAATGCGGCAACAAGCTCGCTGTTGTTGCGGGTGACGAAGTCCTGGGGATCGAACGCGGTTCGGGCGCTCTCGGGCGCGATCGCGGTCAGATAGTACCGCAGCGCGTCGGGGTCGAAGCGTTTGAGGTATTCCTCGATCCAGACCGGGGAGTCCTCGGGCGTCTTGGTCTTGCTGACCTTGGCTTCGTCGCCGCTGAGGCGGATGTTGATGAAGTTGTTGGCGACGACGTTGTAGGGCAACTGCTGCAGTTCCATCACATTACGGATGCCGCTGCGGCGGATCATCCGGTCAATGGATTGGATCAGGTCGTTGACTTCGATGCCGATTAGGCGGCGGATCAGCCTATGCCGGGCGAGGTCGTCCAACACATCAGAACGGCGGCGGCCGATGCTCTCGTTGATGACCTCCCAGAGGGAGACGCCGGCCAACTGTTCCGGTGTGATCATCCCCGAGCGCAGCCCGGCCAATGTCGAGCCGATCGCCCCCTCGTACGCCTCCTGAACGATCACCACCCAGCCGGTCGGTTGGCCGTGGACGTTGACCGGGGCCATTCGGGCCAGCCAGTGGCAATCGTATTCCGCGCCTTGCGGATCGGCGGCCAGCGGATCGCGATAGTGCCGCATCGTCTCGTCCCGGTCGGGCAGTTCCGACGGCGTCAACCG
>CAZDTB010000623.1:0-2678 GCA_964508075.1 uncultured Planctomycetales bacterium | reverse complement strand
CGCCACCGACGAGATCACGATCGGCGAAAACTGCATGACCCCGAAATCCGCCAATATGATCTCGACCGCGAACAGCGCCCCGGCCACCGGCGCGTTGAAGGTAGCGGCGATCCCCGCGGCCGCCCCGCACGCCACCAGCGTCCGCAACCGCCGCTGGTCAACACCCAGCCATTGCCCGACCGTCGAACCAAAGGCCGAGCCGATCTGCACGATCGGCCCCTCGCGGCCGACCGAGCCGCCCGAGGCGATGCTGGTGGCCGACGCCAACATCTTCGCGATCACCACCCGCGGACGAATACGCCCCGCGCGCAGCGCCACCGCCTCCATGACCTCCGGCACCCCGTGCCCTTTGGCCTCCCGCGCGAAGTAGTAGATGATTACCCCGCAAATCAGCCCCCCCGCCGCCGGCGTGATCACCTTCCACCATGCCGGAAGTGAACGGATCCAGTCCAGCGTGTACTCGGCGTCGAGCCAGGCCGCCCAGTTGCCCAGCCCGATCAGCTTGCGAAACGCGACGGCAAACAGCCCCCCGCCCAAACCGATCACCAACGCCGCCAACACCATGTAAACGTGCTCGGCCTGGCGCAGATTCGCGTGACTCCGCCGGATAAACTTCAGTAAGCCCGAAACCATGCCGGTTCGCTTGTCCCCAGCCAAGACCATGCAGCTTCACCGTGGCGTGCCTTTATACCACGTTCTCGGCCACGCGTCCCGGCTGCCGCCCGGATATGACACTAGAGCCGTGGACCTCGGCCCCGGTTCCAAATATCACCAGGAGCACGCTCACCGCGCCGCCGAAGCTCGGCCCTGGCTGCTCGAAGGTACACGGCGGTCGTCGCCAAACGTTGCCACCTATTGCGTGTCAACAACGGAAACAGCACAATAGCCGCACCGAACAGACGGCGAGCGAAGCGAACACCAGATTATGACTCAGGTAAACCACGTACTCCTGAAGTCCCCGAACGCCTCCCGGCAGACGCGCTCGTCCAACCCGAACGTTGAGCGCCAGTTAAACTGGTACGTCCGGACGAAGTTCGCCCTGGTGCGCTGCTTCCTCTGGGGCTGGGCGCGGCTTTTCAGCCTCAGGGGCCTGTACCTGCTCGGGCAGACATTCGGGACCCTGGAGTACCTGATCAATTTCAAACGCCGGGCACGCTATCGTCATGCCCTTCGCCAGGTCTTTCCCGAGGGAATCAGCAAGGCCCGCGAGCGAAAAACCGCCCTCGAATACTTCCGCCGAACTCGGTGCGACAAACTGCTCTACCTGATTTTCGATCGATTGCCCAAAGAAAAGATCCTTCGGCGGATCAAGTTCCACGGCCGGCAGTACGTCGACGAGGCCCTGCGGCGCGGCAACGGCGCCTACCTGATGATCAGCCACAACGGCTCGCACCACGTCCTTGGACTGTTGTTGGCCCTGCTGGGCTACAAGGCGGCCGGAATTCGCGACCGCCGCGAGGGCGCGGTCCGCGTCTACGTCCAGCAGAAACTTGCGGAGACGTTTCCGGAAATCGCCGACAACTTCCGCATATACTTCGCCGACAGCTTCCCGCGCATTATCTATCGGCATTTTCAGGATAATTGGCTGCTGGGCAGCGCGCTCGACGTCAGCCGCGTCCGCGGCGAAACCCTCAAAACCTGCCCGGTCAAGATCTTCGGCGAATCACGCGAGTTCCTGACCGGCACCCTGCAAATCGCCCTACGCTGTCGGGCCACGATCGTCCAGTTATTCGTCGTCTCCCGGCCAAACTTCTACTTCCGGCTGATTTTGCATCCGCCCCTGTACGTCCCGGACAGAGAAGAAAACGGCGATTCTCCCCAACGTGTGGCCCAACTCATGCAGCGCTATGCCGATGGGATCGAAGCCCACGTCCGCGAGTACCCGGACCACCTCAGTCGCATCTGAGCCCTGCCAGGCGGCCACACCGCCGGTGCGGACGCCCGACGCTAACCTCATTTGCACAGCGGGTCTTTCCACGGACTGGATTGGAAAGCGGCAAGACGGTAGTATTTGCGATCTATCGGGCCCGCCCGCAGGTTGGCGCGGCCTGCGACAAAGCGGCGATGCGCCGCCGGCAGGGATGGTATATGGGTCCACCACCGGCAACCAGAGCCAAGTTGTGAAGTTTATTCTGATCGACCGCATCAGCGAACTCGAGTCGGGCAAGCGCATCGTCGCGCACAAGGCCCTCTCGCTGGCCGAGGAGTACCTCGGGGACCACTTCCCCGCCTTCCCGGTCCTGCCCGGGGTTTTGCAGCTCGAGGCGATGGTCCAGGCCTCGGCCTGGATCGTCCGCGAGGCGCTCGACTTCGCCCCAAGCCTGGTGCTGCTAAAGGAAGCTCGCAACATCACCTACAAGAGCTTCCTGGCACCCGGACAAGTGCTCACGATCGAATCAAACTGCAAGGAGCTGACCGCCGAGCAGAGCGTCTTCGCGGCCGGCGGCTCGGTCGACGGAAAGGAAATCGTCAAGGGCAAGTTGACGCTGCGTCACCTGAATCTGGCGGACAGCCAGCCGCACCTGGCCGAAATCGACGACAAGATCCGCGCCCATATGCGGACGCTTTTCGACCTTATGCGGGTCAAGCGGCCCACAGGTGTGGCGGTTGGTTAGTTGTTACTCGCGTGACCGGCGCAAACGAGTGGAGGCAGCCATCGATGCCAGCAGCGCCTTGAC
>CAZDTB010000622.1:0-2688 GCA_964508075.1 uncultured Planctomycetales bacterium | reverse complement strand
CCTCCCTCGTAGGGAGGGGCCAAGGGGAGGGTCCACACCGCGGACGCCGAACCCCCTCCCTACCCTCCCCCTGAGAGGGGGAGGGGTTTTGATAGCGGCTCTTGGAAGTTGTTAGTCGATCGTCACCTCCACGCTACCCCGCTGAACGCGCCGGTTGCCAACTTTGAACGTCCCCGTCAGCTTGGTGCCGTCCGCCATCGTGCAGATGATCGAGAATCGCCCCGAGCGCTTGTGAACCTGCCACTCGCCACATTCGGGAACCCGACGCAGCGCTTGCTCCAACAGGCTCGGCGGAAGCCAGTCCTTTGAATGCTGCTTGAGTCGTCCAGCCCGGGCGGCTTCGTAGAAAGGCTCGAATGATTCAAAGACCTGCCGCTCGCTCAGCGCCCGCGCGAAAAAGCTCGTGAGCGTGGCGACCGTCGCCTTGGCGTACAGATCGGCCGTCGCGTCGGGCGGCCTGCTCAGCCAGTAGTCACGCCATTTCTGCTCGAACTCACGCGTGCCCGTGCCGAAGTTACTCCTCCAGGCGTGTTCCCACTTCATCCCCCGGCTGACGTCCCCGATGAAATCGTTGAACGCTCGTTGATAGCGCCCACTGTCGGCGTGCGCCAGAAAGTGCACCATCGACCAGGCCTGGTCGTAGTTGATCACGCTGAGGCCGGCGTTCCAGGCCGCGTGGCTGGTGGTCATGATCTGCTCGATCGAGCGAGCCTGGCCGCCGTCGATCCAGCCTTGGAGCCGGGCGAGACGCCGCGCCGGAATCACGCCGGTGACGAACCCGTCGCCGGTGTAAACGCTCTGCGCGAAATACTCGGCCAGCCCCTCGTTGACCCAGATGGGAATGTCACCGCCGATGAAGGCGTGCACGAACTGGTGGAAGCCTTCGTGCTGGATGATGTGCCAGGTAGCCGGGCCGGTTCGCTCGCCGGCGATCGCCATCAGCTTCTCGCCGTCGAACACCCCCGCGCTGCCGGGCATCCCACCGGCGGCGTAGTAGTCGGACGGCTTGCTGTACAGGTAAAAGGGCAGCTTCCTGGTAATCTCGCCGCCGAAACCCTTCGTCCGCGCGTAATACATCTCCGCCATCGCGGTGAGGCGCGACTCCGCGTCGTCGACGGCCTCACGATCAAGATCGGTATGCAGAACGTAATAGCGCGTCTCGTACGTCTTCAGCCGAGTCTGGCCAAAGACCGGGCCTGCGAGCATGCCCGCCGCCAGGACCACCCTCCAGATGACACGTGAGCTGCGCAGGTTCAACCCGTCGGCCCCTCGCTCACCGCGTGAGCTTCTCATCGCAGCGGCAGACCATTTCGCCGCAGCCTGGACAGCCAGCGGTGAATTTCTTGATCGCCTGCTCCAGGTCGACGCCCTCGACGTTGGCCAGCGTCACGAGCCAGGCCAGCACGTCGGCAAACTCCCCCACCTTATTCTTCTTATCCGTCTTGGCGATCGCGCTGGCCAGTTCGCCGACCTCCTCGGCAAACCACAGGAAGGTCTTGGCGGCGCCGCGGCGGCGGTCTTTATCGGAGTACATCCGGTCAATCAGTTGCTGAAACTCACCAATCTGCATGAGAATCCCCTTGCTGCCTCGGAGTAGGCTGACCGAACAGTCGAACAGCCGCGGGCTTCAGCCCGTGCGGTTTCTCGCCTGAGAGCGCTCTTCCATGACGAAATACAACCCATCTCGATCCTCACGCTCGCCCGCGTTTCTCCCGCCGATCGAGCGCTGGCCCGCCGCTGGAGTGTATCAGCTTCACCTGCGCGTGTCAGTCGCGATCCGCGTGCGGATCGGCCAGCTGGGGCGGTTCACGTTTCCGGCGGGGGTGTACGTCTATACCGGCCGGGCGGCGCGCGGGCTGGCGGCGCGCGTGCGGCGTCACGTCAACGGCGCCCCGAGCAAACATTGGCACGTCGACTACCTGCTTGCGCGACGGGAAGTTCGCGTCGAGCGAGTGGAGCTGGTGTCCGATAATCCGGAAGACGAATGCTCGGAAAACCTGGCCATCAGGTCAAACTCTCCTGCAACCGCCCCGGGGTTCGGGGCCTCAGACTGTAAAGCACACTGCGGAAGCCACTTATGGCGGCTCGGTTAAGGCCGCCCAGCCCTGCCCCAGCAGGAGGATCAGGAACACGAGGGCGCATATCCGCGCCGTGTGCGCTGCGCGGAATCGCGGCGATGAGTTCAGTGGCCTGGCGCACCGAGGCACTACCAGCGCGTGTCCCCCAAGTCCTGCGTTGAAGGCGAGTCGGGAGGTGTAAGGGCCGATCCGTCGGCGTTGATCGGCGCCAGCAGCCAGGAATCTTGAGTATCGAGGGAGGCCGGATACCTCGTCCGGCCTCTCTGTGTCTGCTCATTCTCCGGAAACACTCCAGCCGGCTTCGGAATCGCCAGCGGTGTTGCCCCAAGCTTGTACGCCGTTTTCGCTCGTACTATGATCACGCGCGGACGCTGTTTCCGGCGCGACGCTGCGCTGAGCGCGACGGGCGCAGCCGCCCTGGATCCCCTTCTCCGAAGAAAGGACTACCAATGGCTTCAATCAACCGCAGACAGTTCATGGGCCAGGCCGCCGGTGTGATGGGTTCGTTCATGATTCTGCCGCGACGCGTGCTCGGCGGGCCGGGCTATCAGCCGCCCAGCGAAACGCTGAACATCGCCGGCATCGGCGTGGGGGGAATGGGCGGCGCCGA
>CAZDTB010000621.1:0-2691 GCA_964508075.1 uncultured Planctomycetales bacterium | reverse complement strand
TTTCACTCTCGGCTTCGTGAGGCCGCATCGTCCTGGGTGAGTGAGCAAGTGCAAATCACCGCCCACCTCGCTCGACACCGGCACCCGGCCACGTAGACTTAGAGCGCCTATCACGACTGGGTGGCACGGGCGTCTCGCCCGTGTGGCCACCGGCGGGACGCCCGTGCCACCCTAGTTGTGTTAGGGTCTCTTACTCTCGAGGCCATCGAAGCGGAGCTCGACCCTGTCAGCCAGTACAACACAGCGCCGAACCGCCGCCGCCGTCGTAATCCTCGCGGCCGGCGCAGGCGGCTTCCTCTGGTTGCGCGGAGGCGCACTTCCCAAGCGTTTCGGCGTGGTCGTGGAGGGTCAGCTATACCGTTGCGGGGAGATTACGCCGCGTCAGTTGGAGCACGTGGCAAACGAGCACGGCATTCGCACGGTCCTGTCGCTGCTGAACCCGGATGTGCCCGAGAGCACCGCCGAGCGCCAGGCCGCCGAGCGCATCGGCCTGCGCTGGATCAACGTGCCCCTACCCGGTGACGGTGCCAGCACTCCGGAAGAGCGCGCGCGCATCAAGGCAGCCCTGTTCGACCCCACCGCCACACCGCTGCTCGTGCACTGCGCCGCCGGAGCCAACCGTACCGGCCTGGCGATCGGAATGTACCGCATGCACCAACAAGGCTGGTCGGTGGAGCAGGTGCTCGAAGAGATGCGCCGTTACGGTTTTGAGGACCTCCCGAAGCACGAAAACCTGCGCCAGGCTTTGGTGAGTGAATGGCAGGTGGCTCAGCTCGACAAGCCTGCCCAAATGCGATCCGTTCAACCTTGAGACTCGACAGCCCGTCGGCACCTGATGGACGGCGCGCAATCGGACAGTCGATTGCCCCCAGTGTTGCGCCGACGCAACAGTGTCACTTCTGTCGGCGCCGGCTGGCGTGGGCGCGCTGACGCGGTGACAATGCTCCCATGAGCGACGAGCGCAAGACTGAACTAAGCGACTTCGTTCAGTGGTGCGGCAAGCACATCACCGGCGACGAGAAGGGCCAGGCCCAGATCTACCTCGACCGCCTGTTCCAGGCGCTTGGACACAAGGGCTGTCTTGACGTGGGCGGAACGCCCGAGTTCCGGATCCGCAAGGCAAGGGAATCCGGGGGCGGTGTGGCCTTCGCGGATTACGTCTGGAAGCCGCACGTTCTGATAGAGATGAAGAAACGCGGCGCGGACCTCAGCAAGCACTACCGCCAAGCGTTCGACTACTGGGTGCGGCTCGTGCCGGGCCGGCCGCGCTACGCCGTCCTTTGCAACTTCGACGAGTTCTGGGTCTACGACTTCGAGACCCAGATGGACGCCCCGGTGGACCAGCTCCCACTAACCGAGCTCCCCGACCGCTGGGGCCCGCTGGCCTTCCTATTCCCTTCGCACGAGCGCCCTGTCTTCGGCAACGATCAGGAGCAGGTCACGCGCGACGCCGCCGACAAGCTCGCCGTGTGTTTCAACAAGCTGCTGGTGCGTCATGTTCCGCGCGACCAGGCTCAGCGCTTCGTGTTGCAGATGCTCGTCGCCCTTTTCGCCGAGGATATCGGCCTGCTGGAGCGTTACTTCGTCGCCAGGCTCCTCGATGACTGCAAAGAGCCCACCGACAGCTACGACCTGCTCTGCGGCCTGTTCGAGCAAATGAACCGACCGGGCAGGACCGGCGGCGGGCGCTTCAAGGGCGTCGATTACTTCAACGGCGGCCTCTTCGCGGAGGCCGCCCGGCTCGAGCTCCACGACGACGAGCTCAATCAGCTCCGCGTCGCCGCGAAGGCCGACTGGTCCAAGGTTCGCCCGGAGATCTTCGGCACGCTCTTCGAACATTCGCTGGAGAAGGGCGAGCGACACGCCTATGGTGGGCACTTCACCACCGCTAACGACATTATGAAGATCGTCCAGCCGACGATCGTCGAACCCTGGCGCGACGCGATCGAGAAAGCCGCCAAGGGCGCCAAGCCGGTCGAGAAACTGGAGCGGCTCCACAACCGCATGCAGCACTACCGCGTGCTCGACCCCGCCTGCGGCTCGGGCAACTTCCTCTACCTCGCCTATCGCGAGCTGAAGCGGCTCGAGAAGCACCTATTCGAGGTTCTCGCGGAGGTCTCCAAGAGCAAGGAGAAGACCCGCCGCATGTCCTTCGTCACCGCCGCGCAGTTCTACGGCATGGACATCAACCCGTTCGCGGTCGAGATCGCCAAGGTAACGATGATGATCGCGCGCAAGCTGGCGATCGACGAGCTGCACATCACCGAGACGCCGCTGCCGCTCGACAACCTCGATGACAACTTCACCGCCGGCGATGCCCTGATCCATCCGGTGACCGAAAACGGCCGGCCCGTCCCGACGATGCTCTTCAGCGAGCTGGACGAAAACCCCTGGGCGGCGGGCAAGATCGTTCCGACGAAGTGGCCGCCGGCCGACGTGATCATCGGTAACCCGCCGTTCCTCGGCGCCAAACGCCTCAAGCCCGAGCGCGGCGCCGACTACGCTAACGGCGTGCGCAAGACGTACCGGGCGGTGCCCGGGATGGCGGACTATTGCGTGTACTGGTTCCGCAAGGCGCACGATCATCTGCCGGCGTGCACGCGCGATGATCCCGTGGCGGGCCGGGCCGGGCTGGTCGGTACGCAGAACATCCGCAACAACCAGTCGCGCGTGGGCGGCCTCGATCACGTC
>CAZDTB010000620.1:0-2691 GCA_964508075.1 uncultured Planctomycetales bacterium | reverse complement strand
CGTTGATGCCGATCACGCGACCCTCCAGAGCGAACAGCGGCCCGCCCGAGTTGCCCGGGTAGATCGACGTGGAAACCTGGACGCAGTCGGCGTATTCGAGCAGGTTGCCCTGGCCGCGCTGATAGCGGTGGAGCCCGCTGATGACACCGAGCATGATCGTGGGCGAGTTATCCTCGGCCAGGACGAACGGGTTGCCCATGGCGGCGACCCACTGGCCGACGTGCAGCGTGTCAGAATCGCCGAGCGGGGCGAAGTCAAACCGCTGCTTGCCTTCGAGCTTGAACACGGCGATGTCGCCGCCGGGGTCGATCCCGAGCACCCTCAACGAATACAGCCGGCCATCGGACAGGCCGCCACAGCCGCGACGGGATTTGAGGAAGGGCTGGACGACGTGATAGTTCGTCAGGCCGTAGCCTTCGGGATCGATGACAACTCCGCTCCCGCCGCTGCTGCGCTGCTCGTCGCTGAAGATGCAGACGACGGTTTTGGCGGCGTTTGCGCAGACCGCCACCCGTCGGGCTTCATCCGCCCGCACCGCCGCGAGTGCGGAACTCAACTCATCGCCTGCGGCAACGTTCGGCAGCGCACAGAGCCCCGCAATCGCCGAAGAGAAACAAGCAAGATACGCTCTCGACCGTGCGTATGACCGGCTGGAAGCCGGTCCCACATTCGTTGTGTCAAGGCCTCTCAATTCGCAGCTCTTAATTAGCCATTAGCAATTACTCATTATCTATTCGCCCCTTCTTCACCGAATCAGCCGCGCGCCGGCCCAGCAAACGTGATCCGACACGTCGAGCCCCGCGCCGAAATCCACGTGCAGCGAGAGTTCCCGCACCCCGGTCACGTCCACGAGCACTCCGCGGGGCGGCTCGCTACCGCGCACGCTGGTCGCCTGCCACAGGATGCGGCCGTCGCCCAAAACGGCGAGCGTCGCGTCGCCGCGGTCGGCCATCTCATCGGCGATGCCGACGAGGGCGGCGAACTGTCGATACTGCCCATCCAGGGAATAAGCCAGTGACGCGCGGCTGTGCATCGTGAGGCCCTTGGCGTACCGCCGACCCGCGAGACGAATTGCTCGTCCCGTCAACGTCTCGTCGCGGGCATAGTCCCACTGCTTCAGAAAGAACGGGGTGAATTCGTAACGCGGTGGGACGAGATCGGAAAGAAACACGAGTTGCCGGCTGTGGCACTCGATTCGCTCGATGCGCGACCAGTCCAGCTCGAGGCGCTCGAAAATCCCCGACTGGAGCGTGATGCCACTGTCGCCCCCGGCGATCACGCGCCCGCAGAAAGCGTCGCCGCCGCGCAGACGCACAGTGCAGCTTGCCCGCCGCGCCGTCGGGCGGGCGAAGCTCAGGCCGGCGACGCGCTCCCACGGCAGCGACAGCTCGCGCTCATTCCAGGCAAACAGGACGCCCTGTGAGTCGATTCGGCGTACCGCCCCACGCAGCTCGATCACCTTGCGGCCACGCTCGACGACCGCGACATCTTCAGTACGATTCGCATCCGTGGACACCGCGGCGAGCTTGGCCTGCGCCGCCGCGCTCGCCGATGTGGAATGAATCGCCCGTAGGAGCGTCGGTTCAAGCTGACAACGCCGACCCGCCGGCAACTCCACCGTAAAACCGCGCTCGGTGACGCCAGCGATGCGGCCGCCAAAAATAGAGCCGTCGGCCAGCTCAAATCGCAGCGGATCGGCCCGGGCGGGCTCTGCGGCGGGCGGCTCAACACCAAGCGGCCGCAGCGCCAGCACCTGCGACCAGGCCAGCGCCGTTTCGCCCTCGGCGGACGCGAGAACAATCTCCGGCCAGACCTGCACGAGCTGCCCGCGCAGCGCCTTTCCGTCGAGCCCGGTGACTTCCAGCTCGAGTGCCCGGGCGCGCGGGCCACCCAGCACAGCCAGTGACACCAGAAGCGTGATTCGAGCCAAAGACGTCATCGTCATCAAAACCACGGGCCGCCCGCGTCCGAACGTGCGAGACCAGACAATTCGCTATCCTGCATTCGGAATTCGCAATTCATTTCTCATCCGCCAGCGCGCGATAGTACTGCTCGACCAGTTGCCGGTAACGCGATGGAAACCGCGCGCCAATCGACTGGAGGATCCTCTCGCGCTCGGCCGGCGGGAGCTTGCCCCAGACCTCGCCCGGGTCGGCCCCCGGGGCGGCGTGCAGGTCGCCCACCCGTCCAGCTCCAGCGGGGGCGTCCGATTCTTGCTTGGGATTCTGCTGGGCATGCTGCGACGGTCGTTGACTCTGACCGCCGCGCGGACAGCTACTGCCGCCCTGCTGCTCCTGCTGTTCTTGTTGCTCGATCAGCCGGTCGAGCAGCGCGATGATCTCTCGCTGCCGCTGCCGGACCCGCTCGGTGCGGTCCGCCGCCCTGAGTCGGTCGGCGACGTAATCCATCATCGTGGCGACCTCGCCGAGCGTGCCACGTTCGCGTCGCTGAATTTCGAGCAAAAGCTGGGCCGCGCCGACGCGCACCGGTTCCGGGATGTCGCCGAACTGGGCCTCCAGGGCGTCGAGCGAACGGGCGGCCTCCTCGAAGCGCAGGTCGCGGGCCTCGCAGAAGCCCTTGATGAACCACAGGTGCGGCGCGTAGGGCGTGTGGGCGGCGTAGTGGTCCGTACGCTCGTCGAGCGCGGCGAGCAGGGCTTCGGCCTGCCCGTAGCGCCCCAGCTCCACCAGC
>CAZDTB010000619.1:2135-2692 GCA_964508075.1 uncultured Planctomycetales bacterium | reverse complement strand
CAGCGAAGGATTCACGTGGGAAAAGTACGCACATGATTGGCCGAGCAGGTGTCTTCTGGGACAACCGATGCCGACAAGCACGGGCAGGTTGGCAGGCTAATGGGCAACAAGAAGACGAATTCGATGGCGAGACAATTTGATACTCGGCTGGACCTCGCGGAACCCGTGTCGGCCCGCGTGCAGCTTAAAAACATCATCCTTGCCGAAACGGTCGCACGGCGTACGCCGGCGCAAGTGGGCGCGCAGTCCAGGCTTAACCTCAACGTCAACGTGAAGACCAAGCCCAATCGGAAGGACCGCCTCATTCAGGTCCTCCCGCATTTCACTCTGACAGCCACGCACCGGGACGAGGCCGACGAGGAACTGTTGCGCATTGAAGCGTGGTTCGTACTCCAGTACGAGGTCGACTCATTCGAAGGGCTTGGGAAGCGAAACATCGACGCCTTCGGCGAGTTGAACGGCCTTTACAACGTTTGGCCGTATTGGCGCGAGTATGTTCAGTCCACCACCGTACGCATGGGGCTTCCTGCGCTCACTATCCCGGTTTTCCGGCCACT
>CAZDTB010000619.1:0-2125 GCA_964508075.1 uncultured Planctomycetales bacterium | reverse complement strand
CGCGGCGCTCCTCAGCCATCGCACAAGAAACGTCCAGCCACCCGAGCCTGATTCCGATTGAATGCCGGGCGCACCACGGTAGTCCCCGCTGGTGCGAGATTCCTATCTCGCACCCATGCGCGGCAGGATTCCCATCCTGCACCCACAGAAATGGTCAACCGCTGCCGTTGGTTCGAGAAAGGCCTCGCGCGCCAGCCGAATGATATACTGAGGGTGGCTCGCGTTTTCGGACGCGAGCCACCTTTCCGACAGCCAGCACGATTGGTCGCGCAACGATTAACGAATGCCCGTGCGACGGTGACCGGCGGCCCGGTAACCGGCCAGCCCCAGCAACGTGAGCGGTAGGAAACCAACCACGCCTACCCCGCACGGAGCCGCGAATCCGCCGAAGAATTCCCCAATCTGCTCAGCTCGTTCTTCCGGATCCTGTCCGCCGGCGCCCGAACCCCCGAAACCGGTTGCGTCGGCGTTCTCCGACTCGTCGGGGTTACCCTCCTGCGCCCCCGGGTTCCCCGGCGAATCGTCGCCACCGGAATCCGGAGATGGGTCGCAGGCGTCACCGACGCCATCACCGTCCGCGTCTTCCTGGTCCGGATTGGGAACGTCCGGACAGTTGTCGTCGCAATCAGCGACTCCGTCTTCGTCGGCGTCAACATCCGCCACGCCGCAGCCGCAAGCACCAGGCTGGGTTTTGTGCGGATCATCCGGACATCCGTCCGCCCAGTCGGGGATTCCATCGCCGTCAGTGTCGGCAGCGCAGTCATCGGGATCGGGATCGATGTCGAACAGCGTGCCGGCCGTGACGCGGTCGTGTGCCGTCAGGACGAACGCGGCTTCCACGCTCATATCCTCGACGGCGGCTCCGACCGAGCGGTAACCGGCTGCCGGGTCGCTCTGCGAGGCGCTCGCGGTGCCACCGGCGCCCACGGACACCAGCCCGACCAGGTGGGCGAACCGGGTGCCGTCCGGCGCCAGGCCGTTGTAGTAGGCTCGAAACGCCCCTTCGCCGCCGCCGCCTTCACCGAGCAGCACAGCGCCGTCTCCGTTCAGGTCTCTGACGGTGAACGAAGCCGACGCGCGTCCTTCGGCCACGTCACTGCCGATCCGGTCAAACGACAGCATTCCAGCACGAAGCACCACGGTCGTGTCGCTGTCGCCGGCCAGAAGCTGGAAGTTCAGCGTCATTCGGCTGCACTCACTGATTTGCAGTTCAGCGCTCTCGAGCGTCGCGATAATCGCATCCGTTGCCGGATCCACGATCGAAAGCCCCGAGTCTGGTTCCCACCAAAGTGACTGCGTTGCCGGATCCCACACCAGCGATTCCAACCCGATATCGATCGCCCCCGACCCAGACGCGCTTTCGGCCTGGATCTGCACCGCCACCTCGGAGATCGCCACGTCCGCCAGCGCCACGCCGGCGTCGAAGAGGACCGCGCCGCCTGCCAGCAAGAGGCTAACGCGCGCCACCTGAGACCAGTTTCTTCCGAACCCCATTGCCTGACTCCTTTCCCGCCCGAATCGAGTCGAGTACCACAACCGTCGATAGCGAAGGCCCAGCCGAGGTCGCCGGAGCAAGCGGTGCCAAATCGCACGACCGTCATCCGGCCGGTAGCCTGAAGGCTCCCGCCACGATCGCCGACCCTTGCCTCAAAAAACGTATCGCACGCGTCCCGGCGGCCAGCCGGGCCGCATACCGTGGAAGATGACATGGTCCCCATCGATGGCGTGGAAGCTCTAACCGTCTTGCCGTAACCGCGCTCGTCGCCCCGGCCTATTCTTCCAATCGCTTCGCAAGATCGGCAAAGAAATTCTGAGGTTTCACCCCCACCGGCGACGCCTGCCCACCCCGCAACAGCAAGTCGGAACGTACCGAGATCGGCGTGATTGACCGGCATCGCTCCATCCGCGATTCTTTACGGGACCGTGAAGCGGATGTGGTCAGCATACCTATCTTGATGCCCCAGTGAGGAGCGCCATGCCAGATCAGACTTACATACTCGGCATCGACGTCGGCACCACCGGAAGCAAGGCTCTTCTGATCGACGCAGCCGGCAACGTCGCCGCTGAAGTCACGACCGAATATTCCATGGCCACGCCCAGGCCACTCTGGGCCGAGCAGAATCCG
>CAZDTB010000618.1:0-2718 GCA_964508075.1 uncultured Planctomycetales bacterium | reverse complement strand
CTGGCAGCAGATCGAGATCGTGCTGGACAATGACGATCCCGGCGTGACGTTTGCGGGAGCCTGGACCGACGGCAGCAGCAGCAAGTACTACGAGAACGGCGAGACCGTCTCCGGAATCGTGTACAAGTGGATCTCGGCCGACACGGTCGAAACCGCCACCGCCCGCTACACGCCCGCGATCACGACCACCGACTTCTACCCGGTATACTGCTTCACCGTCGCCGGCACCAACCGCACCGTGCAAACCTATCGGGTAAGCCACAGCGGCGGCATCTCCGAGATTACGATCGACCATCGCGAGACCGGAAACGGTTGGATCTGGCTGGGCAACTACTACCTCGAGGCCGGCGGGGACAACTACGTCGAGATCACCAATGAGTCAACCGAGACCGGTGCGATAATTGCCGACGCCGTCCGGTGGGGCGGGGGCTACGGCGATATCGTCCGTCCTGGTCCCAACAGCATCAGCGGTTATCCGCGCGACGAGGAGGCGCAGCGCTACTGGGCCCACGGTGAGCTCGGCAACAACGCCGTCGGCTTCGACGCCGACATCTGGGACGGGGGCGGCAGCGACGGGGGCGACAACGTCCGCACCGGTGGCAAATGGGCTCGTGAGATGAACCAGGTCCCGCCCGGCGGCATTTTCGAGGACCGCTGGAAACGCGTCCATCTCGAGTTTCACACGAATGCGTCCGGCGGCGGCGCCCGCGGGCAGATCTGCCTGATCACCGACCTGGGAGCCACGACCTATCAGGAGGAGTACGCCACCATCCTGTCGGACGAGGTTGACGCCGACATGCTGGTTCTGGACGGCGAGTTCGAGCACGACTGGGTCGATCGCGCCTCTCCGACCTACACCAGTTCTTACGGCGCGATCTGCACGGGAGCCAATAGCGACGAGTTCGACGCTACCATCGTCGAGCTGGCGTTTCACGACAACGAGCTGGACGCCCAGCTGCTGCGGGATGATCGGGTGCGGGCGGCGATGGCGCGTGCTTGCGTGCACGGCATCACCCGCTTCCTGAACAGTCTCCCCGACAGCGAGGTGCCCTTGGCCTTCGCCCCTGACACACCGCGCTACGTGCGAGCCCAGGTCGCCGACAATGGCGACGTGGTGATCGCGTGGCAACCGCCGCTCTCCGATGGGGCCCGTGGTGATCCGGCCACGGGGTACGTGGTCTATCAGTCGGCCAACGGATACGGGTTCGGCGACCCGATCGTCCTGGGCGACGAGCTTTCCACGACCATCACCGACGTCCCGGTCGGCGAGACCCGCTACTTCCGGGTGGCGGCCACCAATGACGGCGGCGAGTCAATGCCCTCGGAGGTTCTAGCGGTTCGCAGATCGGCGACGGTGGCAGAGCGGCTGTTGATCGTCAACGGCTTCGATCGCTTGCGCCGACAGATCAACCCGATCCAGACCTTCACACAGCCGCCCGACTACGCGGGCCTGTGGATCGAGCGGCAGCAGTGGCGGCAGAGCAACTCGTTCGACTACGTGGTGCAACATGCCGAGGCCTTGGCCGCCGGCGACTACGGGTTCGACTCCTGCTGCAACGAGGCGGTGACGGACTCTTACCTGTCGCTGGATGATTACGACATTGTCGTTTGGATTCTGGGAACCGAGAGCACCGAGGATGCGACCTTGAACGCCACTGAGCGGAGCCGGATCGAGGGCTTCCTGTGCCGCGGCAAGGCGTTGTTCGTCAGTGGAGCGGAGATCGGCTACGACCTGATCGATCAGGGCCACGGCGCCAGCTTCCTCCAGGACATGCTGCACGTGGGCTACTCCGCTGACGACGCCGACACCTTCACGGTCACCGGTGTCGCCGGCGGTTGTCTCGAGGGCTTGGGCACGTTCGACTTCGACCCGGCCAACGGGGCCTGCTATGAGGTCGGCACACCCGACGTGCTACTCCCGCTCGACGAGGCCCAGGCTTGCCTGAACTACACCGGCGGGACCGGCGGAGTAGCCGGCGTGCAGTACAGCATCGGCTTCTACAACGTGGTGGTCTTCGGCTTCCCGTTCGAGGCGATCAGTTCGCCGACCACTCGGGCGCAGGTCATGCAGGGCGTCATGGGCTTCCTGACCGAGCCCCACCAGGCGCGGCCGTTCGACTACGACTGCGACTTCGATGTCGACTCTGACGACTTCTTCATCCTCCAGTGGTGCTTCCTGGGGCCGGATCACTACTTCCCGGACGGACACGTCTGCGTGGACGTCTGGGGCGAAGAGGATCTCGACATCGACCTCGAGGACTTCAGCCTCATGCAGGAGAGCTACACCGGGCCCTAGAGCGGTCTTCAGTTTGATGTAGCGTCGGGTCCCCGTGCCCGACGCAGTTTCCTGAGCTTGAGAACGACCGCAGTCGGGCACTGCGGTCGTCGTCTGTTAGCCGCCGCGCGACATTCATCGACCGCCGGCATGAGACGCGGTCCGGTAGAAAGGGCGCGCCCGGACCGACGCTCACCTGGAGCTTAAAGCCATGTTGAAAGCGTGTAGCGTGCTGGCGGTTGGCCTGACAGTCGGCGTCGGTCTGGCTGCACCGCTCCAATACCAGGCTGACCAGGCCGGCACGATCTACCTCGGCGCGATCGCTGGGCAGGACTGGGGACGCCCCCTGGCCTCGGGAGACCTGGACGGGGACGGCTGCGATGAGGTCATCGTGGGCGCATCGGAGTCCTGGGGCGGCACGCTCAGTCGGGTATACCTGCTAC
>CAZDTB010000617.1:0-2723 GCA_964508075.1 uncultured Planctomycetales bacterium | reverse complement strand
CGGCTGTTCTGCACGGTGCCGCAATGCCGTCATCGCGCCTTGTCGGAGTACTTTGGGCAGACCTATCCCAAGGACAACTGCGAAGGCTGCGACGTCTGCCTGAACGAGACCGAGGGTATCGAGGACGCCACCGTCACCGCCCAGAAGATCCTCTCGTGCGTCGCACGTGTGCAGCAACGTTTCGGCGTGAAGCACGTGACCGACGTGCTCGCCGGCGCCGAAACCGACCTCATCCGCCGCTGCGGGCACGACGGGCTGAGCACATATGGCCTGCTGAAAGACACGCCGCGCAAGACGCTGACCAACTGGGTCTATCAGCTCGTGGACCTGGGCCTGCTGGCGCGCACCGATGACGAACGTCCCGTGCTGCAACTCAACGACGCCTCCTGGGAAGTCATGCGCGGCGAGCGCAGCGTTCGGCTGATGCGGACGCGGGCCGAGACGGTCGCGAAGACCCGCGCCGTGATCGAATCATGGGAAGGTGTCGATCGCAGTCTGTTCGCGCACTTGCGAGATGTCCGCCGGGAGTTGGCACAGCAGCGCGGCGTGCCGGCGTACGTGATCTTCAGCGACGCGGCCCTGCGCGACATGGCCCGCAGGCGCCCCACCACTCCCGACGAGTTCCTCGCCGTCCACGGCGTCGGCAACGCCAAGCTGAAACAGTTCGGCGAGCGCTTCATGGCCGCGGTCAGATCCTACAGCCAGGGAGACGCGGCCGACTCGGTTAGTCCGTCGTCAGGAGTACGTTGACCGCCTTCACGACGGCCTTGATTTTGTCACCCCGCTTGACGCCCAGCGAAGCTAGGGAATCGAGCGTCATCACCGAGCAGACGCTCACCTCGGTCGGGACCTTGAGCGTGACGGAGCACATGAGCTGCCCCTTCTTGATCTCGACGATCTCACCGACGAACTCGTTCCGCGCACCGTGTTTCATTTCAAGTCTCCTGAGGTAGTCTGTTCATCGAACCGTAATCCGACCGTCCCCCGCCTTTGTAAATCGGCCGACGACAACGGCAGCCTCCACGCCGGCCTCCTTCAAAGCCCGCACCGCCGCCCTGCCGTCCTTCCCCGGAATCGCCGCCAGCAATCCCCCCGATGTTTGCGCGTCACAGGCCAGGATTCGATACGTCTCGGAAACGGCATCGTCCCAGCTCACGTGCGGGGCGACGTACGACCTGTTGTTCAACGTCCCGCCGGGGACTGTTCCGCCGGTCGCCAACTCCGCGGCCCCCTCGATGATCGGCAGCGTGCGGTGATCGAGCTCGACATCCACGCCGCTGCCACTCGACATCTCGCGCAGGTGCCCCAGCAAGCCGAAGCCGGTCACATCGGTGCAGGCGTGAACTTCGAAGCCGCGCAGCACATCGGCCGCGGTGTTGTTGAGCGCCATCATGATTCTCTCAATGCGCTCCTCGCCGGCTTGGTCCAGCAGGCCCGCCTTCAGCGCGGTCGTCATGATGCCCAGTCCGAGCGGCTTGGTCAGAATAAGCGCATCGCCGGGCTTGGCTCCAACGTTGGCCCACAACTTGTCCGGATGAACCACGCCGGTCACCACGAGCCCGAACTTCGGCTCGGGATCGTCCACCGTGTGGCCGCCCAGGATTGGTATTCCGGCCTGATCCGCGACTTCACGTCCGCCGCGCAGAATCTCTTCCAGCACGCTCAGCGGCAGACGATTCGACGGGAACCCGACGATGTTCAGCGCGAAGACCGGCTCGGCCCCCATCGCGTAGATGTCGCTCAGCGAGTTCGCCGCCGCGATCGCTCCGAAGCTGAACGGGTCGTCGACCACCGGCGTGAAGAAGTCGACCGTTTGCACCACGGCCGTATCGTCGGAAATCTTGTACACGGCGGCGTCATCGACCGTGTCCGTTCCGACCAGCACGTTCGGGTTGTCGCCGATCGGCGGCAGCGCGGCCAGGATCTTTTCGAGTGCCTGCGGACGAAGCTTGCACGCGCAACCGAGTCCGCTGGTGAAACGAGTCAGCTTGATCTTTTCGGTGCTCGCTACCTCGCAGACGACGTCGCCGCCTTCCGGACGCAGACCTTCGACCACGGTGGTGATCGCCCCGACCGCCCGATCGACTTCCGCCTCGGTCAGCAGCACGCCGGTCGAGAACCGGATCGTGCCCATCGCGTAGTCCACCGGTACCTTCATCGCCTCGAGCGTCGGCGACATGGTCACCTCGTCCGCGTGGCAGGCGGCCCCGGCGGACGCAGCCACCTCGGTCAGCTCCGACAGGATCGCGTTGGCCTCGATGCCCCGAAAGCTCAGGCTCAGCGTGTTTGGAAGCCGCAGCTCGGGATGTCCGTTCAGCCGAACGTCACGGATCTTGGCGGTGATGCCGTCGTGCAGCCGATCGCGCAGCTTGCGCATGTGCTCGGCGCGCTGTTCGAGCGTTGGTGTGACCAGCTCGCAGGCTTTCCCGAGGCCGACGATTTCGAGCACGTTCTCAGTCCCGGCCCGCCAGCCGCGTTCATGGTCGGCGCCGAAGATGAGTTTTTCGAGCTTCACGCCGGTGCGAATGTAGAGTGCCCCGACCCCCTTGGGGGCGTAGAGCTTGTGCCCGGCGACGGAGAGCAGGTCCACGCCCAACTCATCCACGTTGGCCGGAATCTTCCCGACCGACTGGGCGGCATCCGTATGCATCAGCACGCCCTGCCGGCGGGCGATCTCGGCGATCTCGCGGATCGGCTGGATCGTGCCCACCTCGTTGTTCGCG
>CAZDTB010000616.1:0-2727 GCA_964508075.1 uncultured Planctomycetales bacterium | reverse complement strand
TGCACGCGCAGCCGGCCGGCATCGGTCATGTCCGTCGTCCCGGGACCGAAGTGTTCGGCGCCCATGACGTTCTGCTGCCGCCATCCGTTATGAATCATGGCGGCGAACGGCGCCTTGGCGCTGATCCGATCCGGCTGGCTGTAGGGCTGCGGCCAGAGGGTATTCAATAGGAACTGGTCCTCGAGGTCACCGGCCCGCGCGGGACACGATGCGCCCAGAGCCAGCAAAACCCACACCGCCAGAATCCGCTTTGAGGCCCGCATCGCGCGTCTCCTTGGTGTCGACCCCGTACGCCCCAACGCGTGTCGCAAGCACCTCGGGTCAGCCGGACCGAGCGTTTGTGATCGGGATCGAGTGGCATCCCAAGATCACCTCGCTGACGGGTGAGGCGGCGGTGGCGCTGTTCAAAACGCTCGTTCGACAGGCGCACGCGCACCGGGCAAACCCACGGCTCACGTCCGCCACCGCGCCCTGAGCCGGAGCAGGATGGCGGCCAGCACGTAGAGGTACACGAAGTTCAGGATGTGGTAGAACGCGAAGGCGAAACCCGCCGCGTCTCCCGCCGCGTGGCGTGGCCAGCCCAGCAGCCAGCCGAGCGCGCGTCTGGTGGGCGCAAACGAGTCGATGACCACCGATAACGCGAATAACACGCCGGTCATCAGCAGCGTGGCCCAGTTCGGGCGCAGGTAGTCGCGCAGACGCTTGCTCTTTTTCTCGCCCGGCAGCTCCTGTTCCGAGACGAGCATGGCGGTGGACAGCTTGCCATGCTTGAGCATCAGCGCGAGCGGGTAGAACACGCCCAGGGCGGGCAGCGGGTCGTCCGCGCAGACGACGTCGTTAATCGTCCCCGCGTGCTTGTCGAACATCTGGTGCAGGTAGTCCTTGACGTTGCGAGGGCGGGCGACCGTCTTCAGTTGTTCCAGGAAACGCTGGAACTGTTGTTGCTTCTGATCGGCGGCCGGGATGCGCTTGAGCTCCTCCGCGAGCGTCCTCAGCTCCGCCAACTTCGCTTCGTCGCTGGCGATCTCTTCCAGCGTCGCGAGCAGGCCGACCAGCGGCGTCTCGGTGCGTTTCTCGTAGTCGATCTCCGGCGGTTGCTCGATCGGCTCTCCGACGGCCGTTTTGAAGAGCAGATAGGGATAGTCCACGTTCGCCACGATGCACTGCAGCAGACCCCCGAAGAAGCGCGGATTGACCTCGATCAGGTAGGCCGGGCCGTCGTCCGGGATGCGGAAATCGAGTTGGGCGATCCCGTGCCAGTTGAGCGCGGTCAGCAGCTTGATCGCGGCCTTTTCCGCTTCCGGGTGGTGCACGGTCTCGCGCAGCGCCCCCGCGCCGGTGCCGCGCGGGAACGCCCGGATGTTGCGGTACGTCATGCTCGCGACGCAGCGCCCCTGGTCGAACAGGGCGGTCACGCAGTAGTCGGACCCGGACACGAACTCCTGCACCAGTGGGTAGTCTTCCGATCGGAGCCCAAAGCCGTCCACGAACTCGCGAAACGTGGTCACCAACTCCTCGCGCGTTTCGACCTTCTTCAGACCGACGCCGGCTGCCGCCTTGCGCACCTTGACGAACACCGGCATCGGCAAGTCCGGTGCCTGGCGGTACAGCTCGTCGAGGTCGTCGAACTGCCAGGTCCGCGGGATTCGCACCCCCTGCTGCTGGGCAAACGTCGCCAGCCGGCCCTTGTCATCGGTCAGGCGAATGTTCTCGATCGTAGTGACCGGCAGCTTGATGTGCGGCTCGAACCGCTCACGATGCTCGGCCAGCAGGAACGTCTCCTTGTGTACCGGCATGAGGACGTAGGGTTCATCGCCGGGCGGTGCCAGCTCCTTGACCTTCTCAACCATGAAGTCGACGAAGGCCTCCGGTTCGCTGCTGGGCGCGGGATACTGGAAGTGCCCGCGGCAGTACTTGGAGAAGAAGCACGGGGCGAAGGGTGCTTCCTCACCGCAGAAGACCTCGATTCCCCGACGTCCGAGGCTGCGAACGGTAGCCAGGGCGTTCCAACCGCGGCCGTAAGTAACAATCGCGCGAGCCATACGCGATCCCTCGTTGACCATTCCGATTTACGCAGTGGTCGCATCAAGTCTACCAACGTCACGAAACACTGCCAGCGGAAACCAGCTCTCGTCGCGTCTTCCCGCGACATCGGACGTGCAAACGCCCGACAGATCTCCAAAAACCGGGGGCGCGCTTACCCCCCAACCCCTGCCGTCGCTTTCAGCATCCACATGCAGACCAGCCCGGCGTACGTGCCGAGGACGTAGCCTGCCACCGCCAGCAGTGCTCCGACCGGGGCCAACGCGGGATGGAACGCGGTGGCGACCACCGGGGCGCTCGCCGCTCCGCCGATGTTGGCCTGCGACCCGACCGCGACGAAGAAAATCGGGGCCCGGATCAGCAGCCCCACGCCCAGCAGAATGACGATGTGCACCGCGATCCAGATGAAACCCATCAGGATGTACGCGGGCTGCTCGCCGATGCTGGTGAAGTCGGCGTGGGCCCCGATGCAGGCCACCAGCAGGTAGATCATGACCGAGCCGATCTTAGACGCCCCGGCGCCATCCAGCCTGCGGGCGGGTGTGAACGAGAGTATGACGCCCACCGTCGTGATCAGGATGAACTTCCAGGTCGTACCGCCGAAGCTCTCGCGAAACTGCCACCAGCCGGGCGAGTCCGGGTTTGGCACGAGCAACGCCACGCTGTCGTCGGTAACCTCGGTCT
>CAZDTB010000615.1:0-2735 GCA_964508075.1 uncultured Planctomycetales bacterium | reverse complement strand
TGAGCAGCACCCCGGAGCCCGTCCCACCGTGAAGCAGCATCTCGCCGCGATCCGGATGCTCTTTGACTGGTTCGTCAGGAAACAGGTTGTCGCCACGAATCCTGCGACTTCCGTTCGCGGTCCATCGCATGTCGTTAGACGTGGGAAGACCCCTGTGCTGACCGCCGATCAGGCCCGAGCCCTCCTGGATTCCATCGACGCAAGCACGATCGTCGGCTTGCGGGACCGCGCCATCCTGGGCGTGATGGTCTACAGCTTCGCCAGGGTCAGTGCCGTCGTCGGGATGCAGGTCGGCGACTACTATCAGGACGGCAAGCGCTGGTGGTTCCGCTTCCGCGAGAAGGGCGGCAAGCAGCATCACGTCCCGGCCCACCATAGTGCTGAAGCCTACCTGGATGCGTATATCGAGGCCGCCGCGATCGCCGACGACGATGATGGCCCGCTGTTCCGGACGGCCGATCGGACCCGGAGGCTAACCCAGCGTGCGATGACGCGGAACGACGTGCTCCGGATGATCAAGCGGCGGGCGAAAGCCGCAGGAGTACCGCCAAGCACATGCTGCCACACCTTCCGTGCCACCGGGATCACGGCCTACCTGAGCAACGGCGGCTCCATCGAGTACGCCCAGAAGATCGCCGGCCACGAGTCCCCGAGGACGACCAAGCTCTACGACCGCACCGACGACGCCATCACCCTCGACGAGGTCGAACGAATCATGATCTGAGAGCTGTCGCTTCCTACAGGAAGAAGAAGACAAGGTCCAAGATCGCGAAGACCAGCTGCATGATGATGTCCACCAGGCCCATGATGTTCCTCCGCTGACGCTGCGGCGACGAACCTCCCCCGCTCATCAAACAAGAGCAACACCGTAGACCCGTCTCGCCCCGGTAGGTTAGGCCGGTTGGTGCACCATAACGTCCTTTATGATGCATAGACGTCGGGCCGCCGGTTGGCCAGCGCAGAAGTGGTTGCGTCGAATGCATTCTCCGGCCCCGACCCGCCGATCGGCTGGCTTGGTGTGCCGATCCCGGGGCGGGTATTTTTGCCACCGGTCTCTCCAGAAACGTCACCATCGTCACAACCAGCACCCTCCCCGCTCGTCTGTGTCCGGACTCGGTGGCGCTGGATTCCGAAGACGCGTTCGACCTTCACTGCGTTCGCTTCCGGGATCGCTTCCTTCTCCTCAGTGGGCGCTGAAGGACGGTTCCAATTTGCACAGCCTCACGTGAACTGATCCACGCCACGTCGCCCCGTGCCTCGCCCACCTCCAGCGACGGAGCGACGGAGACTCCGAGAACTCCTTACTGGAGGCGAACCATGCCCGATGTACGCACCGAAACCACCACAGCGGAAATTCTGGCCGCCATGCTCCACGAGAACACCGGCACCCACTTCCTGGATTCCGGGGGCTACCCGAAGTACGACGACGACGGCAACTACACCGGCTCCGACCACGGCTACGGCCGCCATCACGAGAAGAACCGACACCGCGACTTCGAGAGAGAGCCCGCCAGCGTCGTCAGCTTCAAGTACGGCATCGAGGTCACCCACAGCGTCTACCACTGGCTCCTGGAGCGGCTGGAGTACGACGACGAGTTGCAGGCTCAGTTCGAGCACTTCCTGAAAATGGAGAGTCGCGAGAACACGTACCACCTAGAGGACATGGAGGAGTTCCCGGAGTGGCTGCGGGAACATGGCCACACCGTCACCGGGCTGTACGGCGACGGCGAGCCGTTCACCGTGAACACGTACAACGGTGAGAGCCTGCTATCCCAGGTGCTCCAGTACCTGTATTTCGAGCTGGACGGGGACCCCTACGTGCTGCTCCAGGTCCACGGCGGCTGCGACGTACGCGGCGGCTACACAGCTCCCAAGGCGTTTAGCGTGAACGACGACGGGGCGTACATGCTGTGCAACGCTGACGGTCAGATCTACTGCGAGCCGAAGTCCGCCGACGCTGACGGGCAGCTCGGTCTCGACGGTCAGCCCGTCCCGCCACCTGAACAGCATTACTGGCGGACCGACGACGGCTGTCACTGGTACGACGACGGAGCTTGCGGCTACGGGGCGGGAACCCAGCTTGAGGCGTACGACCGCAAGGACATCGAGACGCCGGATGACTGGGAGCCGGGGTTCCTGTGTGTTGATCCGGACGGCGTCGGCTACTGCCCAAAGTGCGGCGGCAAGCTGGATGCGAGCTTCTAGGGGGGCAGTCATGCGAAACGAACGCAGCTCGGATTGGATCGGATGGCTGTTTTGGGCCGTCATCTACGGACTGCTCGTTTATCTCTCCTGCTCCTGTGCGGGATGGCGATAGGAGGACGAACAATGGAGACGGCAATCGTACTGGTTTGGGGCGTGTGTGCGGGCATCTCAGCAGTGACCGCCGCCAAGAAGGGATACAGCCCGGGAGCCTGGCTGGTTCTGGGATTCCTGTTCGGCGTCTTCGCGGTGATCGTGGTCGCGTTGCTGCCGGACAAGAGCGGACATTCGGAGGGCTGACTGATGCTCAAAATTGAATGTCGAGACTACTTCGAGGGGGTGCGCCGGGCGGCCGTGCAGATGGGGAGGGATGCTCTTACGTCTCTCCATCGGCAGCTGCACTATCTGGGGCAGTACGCCTGCCGCAACGGGGACATCCGCCGTACGCGGTGTCTGCTGTTCCAGGACTTCGCCCCATACAGCTTCGGGTTCACGATGCAGATCCAGAAGGCGGGCGGCTCCGGGCTGTACGA
>CAZDTB010000614.1:0-2751 GCA_964508075.1 uncultured Planctomycetales bacterium | reverse complement strand
GACAACCGCGGGAGACTTCCCAATGGCATTGACGCCTAAGGAGCGGATGAAGATTCAACGGCACGACATGCCCGAGCGCGAGCCCGAGGTGCGCAACCGCGACTTCAACGAGGTGAACCTCGGTTTCCCGGAGAAGGTCGCCATGCTCGAGGCCTCACGCTGCCTCCAGTGCAAAGACAGCAAGTGCGTCCAGGGCTGCCCGGTCGGCATCGATATCCCCGCCTTCGTCAAGGCCATCGAGGAAGGCGACCTGCACGAGGCCGCCAGAGTCCTGCTTGACGCGAATGCGCTGCCGGGCATCACTGGCCGCGTCTGTCCGCAGGAGGAGCAGTGCGAGCGGGTCTGCGTGCGCGGCAAGGGCAAGAGCGAGCCCGTCGCGATCGGGCACCTCGAGCGCTTCGTCGCCGATTGGGCTCGCGAGAACTACGACGTCAAACAGATCATCCCGCCGCCGACCGGCTACAAGGTCGCGATCGTCGGCTCCGGCCCGGCCGGTCTGACCGCCGCCGGCGAGCTCGCCAAGATGGGGCACGACGTCACCATCTTCGAGGCTCTGCACAAGCCGGGCGGCGTGCTCGTCTATGGCATCCCCGAGTTTCGTCTGCCTAACAAGGTCATCGAGGCCGAGATTGATCGCCTGCGCCAGATGGGTGTCAAGATCATCTGCAACGCCGTCATCGGTCGCACGTTTACCGTCGACGAGCTCATGGAGCAGGAAGGCTTCCACGCCATGTTCGTCGCCATCGGCGCCGGCCTGCCGATCTTCATGAACATCCCCGGCGAGAATCTCAAGGGCGTCTACTCCGCCAACGAGTACCTCACGCGCGTCAACCTGATGGGCGCTTACCAGTTCCCCGAGTGCGACACGCCGGTCATCGCCGGCCAGAACGTGGCGGTGATCGGCGGCGGAAACGTCGCGATGGACTCGGTGCGCACGTCCAAACGTCTGGGCGCGAAAACCTCGACGCTGATCTACCGCCGCAGCCGCAAGGAGATGCCCGCCCGAAACGAAGAGATTAAGCACGCCGAGGAAGAGGGCATCATCTTCAAGCTGCTATGCAACCCGAAGCGCATCCTCGGCACCGACGACGGCTGGGTGAAAGGGCTGGAGTGCATTCAGATGGAGCTCGGCGAGCCGGACGATTCCGGCCGCCGCCGACCGGTGCCGATCCAGGGCTCCGAGTTCGTCGTCGACTGCGACGTGGTCGTCGAGGCCCTCGGCGCCGGAGCCAACCCGCTGCTGCCGTCCACCACGGCGGATCTCAAGCTCAACCGCTGGGGCTACATCGAGGCCGACGAAGAGACGCTGATGACCAGCATGCCGGGCGTCTTCACCGGCGGCGACATCATGCGCGGCGCCGCCACCGTCATCCTCGCCATGGGCGACGGCAAGGTCGCCGCCCAGAGCATCAACCAGTACCTCAAGACCGAGGTCCCCGTCCCGGCGACCGTGTAGCTCTAGAGGCGTTCAAAAGGACATCCTGCCGTCCAGCGGGAGGGCGAGGCTCCTGCCGAGCCGCGCCTCGTTCCTACTAACACGTCGTGCCGTAGACGCCAAGTAAGGCTGCGAGATCGGCCAGATCGACGTCGCCGTCTCCGTCGAGGTCGCCATCCTCGTAGCTCATGCCGGATGTCTCGCCGTAATTGGCGAGCAGTTGTGCCAGGTCGGACAAGCCGATCTGGCCGTTACCGTCGAGGTCACCAAAGCAGGGAGTAATGGCAATGACGAACACGCTCGTCCCGCTGACGATGTCGTCCCCGCTCAGCTCGAAGCTGGCCAACGCACTCATGTCGTAGACGGGACCAGGCATCGGCGTCGCAGGCATAACGCATGAGGCGGTCACGGTCTCGAACGGTCCGGCGCTCATCGAGAAGGGGCATTCCACAAACGTCGTCCCCTGCGGACCAGACGGATCACAGGCCCAGCCGTTGTACTGCGCCAGGTAGCTTCCCTCCAGCGTCGCTCCGTCACCGTCGGAGTCGGTCAGTATGAGTGAGACGCTGACCCAGCCGACCGGATCGATCGTCGTGTCGAAGGTGAGGAAGCCCGAACAGATGTCGTAATGTGCAGGGGACGGACCAGCCAGCACCAGGAAGCTGGAGCCGAGTTCGGGGTCTCCAACGATCCGGGCGTTGAACTCGTCGAGACGACCCAGGAACGTGCCGTCGCTCCAGAACTCGTGGGGTTCCAGTAAGCCCCAGGCCCACGTCCGGTTGTTGGGATCGTAAGTCCCCCAGTCGGCCAGAACTTCAAACTCCGCGCTGACCGGCCCGGCCTCGGCCGTGATCTCAAAAACGACGTCGGGCAAGTCACCGTAGCATGGTGCAACGATCAAGCCCAGGACCGCCACCGGAACCGCAAGCACTCGTGGAAAGGAAGGGAAGGTTCGCATGTTTCAGTCCTCCAAGGATGTGATGGGCCGGTAAGCCCTGATAGTGTAGTCTTGCTCAAGCTGCGCTCAGAAGCAAGGAAATACGGTCGCTGACCGCACCTGCTTTTCCTAATCCCGGGGCCGTTCAGCTGGAGGGAGCGGAGTCAGGTTTCCGAGTTGGCCGGCGCCGACTCCTCGGGCAGCGATAGCCCCAAGCAGTCGAATCTCGTCTTCAGAACACGCGGATTGTAGCCCTGAAAGGGCGATGGTCAGTAGCCGGGGGCGCAGCCCCCGGAAGCGTTGGCGCCAGAGGATCAGCCCCGGAGGGGCGGCGGAGACGCGTGCCGGGCGGGCCCTTCCGCCGCCCCTCCGGGGCTGG
>CAZDTB010000613.1:0-2751 GCA_964508075.1 uncultured Planctomycetales bacterium | reverse complement strand
CTTGCGATCGCCGATGATCAGCTCGCGCTGCCCGCGCCCGATCGGGATCATCGAGTCGATCGCCTTGACGCCGGTCTGAAGCGGCTCGTTGACCGGTTGACGCTCGGCGATTCCGGGTGCGATGATCTCGAGCGGCCGCCGGTGCGGCGACTGCACCGGTCCCTTGCCGTCCAGCGGGCGCCCGAGCGGGTCGACCACGCGTCCGATCAGCGCCTCGCCGACCGGTACGCTCAGGAGCTGGCCGGTCGTGCGGACTTCCTCGCCCTCCGTGATGGCCAAGTAGTCGCCCAGCACCACCGTGCCAATCGAGTTCTCTTCGAGGTTAAAGACCACACCGACGGCGCCGGTGGCGAATTGCAGCATCTCCATCGCCATCGCGTTCGGGAGACCGTAGATCCGCGCCACGCCGTCGCCGACCTCGAGCACCTTGCCGACCTCGGCGACGTCGATCACGCTGGTGTAGCGGCTGATCTCCTCTTTGATGATCGTCGCGATCTCGTCTGCCTTGAATTTCATGCTTCGCAGTCTCCGCTCAGCACCGCACAATCGCGTGTTTCGCTATTCGCAATCCTCAATTCGTCATCCACCGCGGCCAGCCGGTTCAAGCCCTCGATCGGCGCGCTCCAGCAACTGCCCGCGCGCCACCCGCAAGTGCCGCCGCAACGAATTATCCATCCGCAACTCGCCCACCTGCAGGATCAGGCCACCAAGTACGTCCGGGTCGACTATGTACTCGACCACCGGCGTCTTGCCGGAAGCACGCGCCGCGATCTCGACCGCTTCGGCCCGCTGCTGCTTCGACAGCTCGACCGCGCTGGCGACCTTTACCTCGATCTCGTTCGCCGCCTCTTCCTGCCGCCGCACATAACGCCGGTGCAGTGCCCACAACAGCCCGCAGCGCCCGTGTTGGCTCATCACCAACAACGTGTTGAGCACCACGTCGCTGAGCCGGTTGCGAAGCATCCGCTCGAGGCCGGCGGCGCGACCCTCGGCTTCCAGAGCCCGCGACACCATGAACTTCTCGAACTCCGGCTCCCGCCGCCACAGCTTCAGCAGCTCGTCCAGCTCGGCGCGGACCTCCGCGACGCGCCCGGCCTCGCTGGCGAGCTCGAACAGCGCTTCCGCGTAAACGTCCGCGATCCGCAATTCCTGGTCGAATTGTGCCATGGTCAGCTTCGGGTGCGGCGCTACCTAGTTCAGCTTCGCGTCACGCTCGCGCATTCGCTCCAGCGACTCGGCCACCAGATCCTTGTGGTCTTCGGGAGACAGCTCCTTGCGGATGATGCGGCGGGCAACATCAACCGCCAGCTCCGCCGACAGATCGTAAACGTCCTTCTTGGCCGCGTTGGCCGCCAGTTGGATCTCGCGCTTGGCCCGCTCGACCATCTGGGCCGCTTCCCGGCGAGCTTCCTCCTGGACCCGGCGCCCGACCTCCTCGGCGTTACGCCGACCGCCGTCAACGATCTCGGACGCTTCCACGCGGGCCTGCTCGATCTGCTGCCGGTACTTCTCCAGCAAGACCTCGGCCTGCTCCCGCTCGCGCTTGGCGTCTTCGAGCGATTCCCGAATGGTCTGCTCACGCTCCGCCAGCACGCGCATCAAATGCGGCCAGGCGAACTTGCCCAGGATGAACACGACCAGACCGAAAATGATCAGTGTGACGATCGAGTTGCCGAGACTGCCGGCAAACAGACTCGGTTGCTCACCGTGAGGCTGTTCGGCGGCCGAAGCCACGCTCATACACAGGAGCATCGCTCCGGCTAACGCCGCCTGACGTAGTCTTTGCGTCAGCAACGAGTATCTCCTCAGGTGTGGGCAGGCCGGCAACACCGTGTGATAGTCAGCACCGCCGCCCGGCCACCGCGCGCTACAGGATGATCGCGAGCAAACACACCACAACGGCAAACAGCGTTGCTCCCTCGATCATCGCCGCCGTGATCAACATCGCCGTGTTGATCGTGCCGCCCGCTTCGGGCTGCCGAGCCATCGACTCTACGGCGCTCCCACCGACGCGCCCGATGCCCGCGGCTCCGCCCATCACGACCAGGCCGGCGCCGATGCCCGCACCAATGCCCTTCAGCCCAGGGTCACCAAAAAGCGGCGTCGCGACCGCCTCGTGCGCCTCCTCCGCCGCGGGCTGGGCCAGAGCAACATCCGCCCCCATCAGCCCAAAGCCCAGCAGGATGAAAGCCAGCGAGAAAACTGCCCGTCTTCTGCTCATAAAACACGTTCCTTTCTTGCTGCTTGCGTCGTCCGGTGGGGTCGCACGACTTCTTCGATCTTCGCCATCGCGTATTCCAGCCTCGCGGCCCGTTACCCCACTTACCGGGCATGGCGATCAAATCCGTTGCTTACGTCTCGGTACCTCCCGCCACATCCCATGCGGCGTTTCCGCGGCATTTACGAGCCGGCGGCCTCGGCCCCCGGATGCTCCCTTTCGTGTTGCGCAGGATGAATGTTGACCGCCTGGCCAACGAACATCGCGGTCAAGAACGTAAAGATGAAGGCCTGCAAGAACGCCACGAAGAGTTCCAGGAAGTTGATCGCCACGGCCCCCAGGATCACCGGAATCGCGATACCGACCGCGCCGACGGTCCCAAGCGCCGCGGCCGCCATGCCGACGAAGCCGACCAGCACGGCGAGCAGAATGTGCCCCGCCACCATGTTGGCGAACAGACGCATCGCCAGCGCAAAGGTCTTGGCGATCAACCCGACCACTTCCAGGAAGGCAATGAACACGTTCAACCCGGG
>CAZDTB010000612.1:0-2752 GCA_964508075.1 uncultured Planctomycetales bacterium | reverse complement strand
CCTCGTAAGCCTCAAAGACATAAACACCGTAGTTAGTGAAGCCGGTGACCGTGTTGCCGGTGATCGTGGCCGAACTGCCGTACTCGATGTCGTCGTCGAACCAGATGCCGTCGTCGCAGCCGGCGATGGTGTTGTCGGTCACGGTCGCCGAGCTGCCATCATAGACGTAGTAGTAGAAATAAACGCCGCAGTCCGCGCCGTTGCCGGTCAGCGTGTTGTTGCTGACGATCGCCCAGGACCCGTACTCGACGTCATCATAGAAGTAGACCCCGGTGTCCGTGAAGCCCGAGATGTTGTTGTCTCGGATCTCTACCCCCGAGCCCTCTTCGACGTAGTCGTCGTGATAGAAGCCGTAGTCGGCACCACCGGCGTCAGCCGTCATGGTGTTGCCGGCGACGGTCAGTACCGACCCGTAGTACACGGTATCGTCGAGGTAAATCCCGGCGTACGTGAAGTCGGTGAGCTGATTGTCCTCGACCGTGGTGGTGCCGCCGTCGTACGCGCCATAATCGAACTCGATGCCGACGTCTCCGCCCTGGACCGTGTTGCCGGTGATCCAGGCGGCAGAGAGGTACTCGGCAGGCTCGTCCAGATACATGCCGCCGTCGGCGAAGCCGGAAATCGTGTTGTCGGCGACCGTCAGCGTCGAGCCGGAGTAGACATCGTAGACGTAGATCCCGTATTGCGTGCCCGCGGTGCCGTCGCCGGTGATCGTGCACGGGTCGATCAGCACGTCGCTCGCGTACTCGACGTAGCCCAGGTCGATGCCGTAGTCGTGAATGTCCGTCAACGTGCAGTCGACGATGTCCAACGTGCTGTTATCGTAGACCTCGTCGATCTGAATGCCGAAATCGACGTCCTGAACCGTCACGTTGCTGATGCGCCCGGTGGACAAGGACCAGAAGTAGTCGTTGACGCCGATCCCGTACGTGGTGCCGCTGGGTGCTGCGACCGCCCTTAAGCTCGAGTCGGCGATCGTCAGCACGCTCTTGAACACGTCATACGGAATTGAGATGCCGATCGCGTCGAAGTCGGCCACCGTGTTGTTCAGCAGGTCGACCGTGGCGGTGTTGAGAGATGCCGTGCCGATGCCACCCCCGAAATCAGTGCTGGCGAAGCAAATGCCCTCGACGAAGCCGAAAGTGGCCCCCGTATACATCCCGAACGTGTTGTTCTGCACGACCAGATGCCCGCCGACAATGCCGGCGTTCACGTAGAGGCCGGTGTCGGCATCATTGCCCAGCAGCGTGTTGTGCTGGATCCTGACCGTCCCCGGCCCGACCACGCCGCCATCGACCGCAACCGCGGCGCAGCCCGAGGTCGGAGTACCGGTTCCTGCGTCGCGCTGCTCAATCGTGAAACCCTGTCCAGCGGCGCCCAGCGTCACGCCATCGGCGGTGATCATCACGACCGGCGTGTCGTCGGTGTCCGACCAGATCGTCGCGACCCCCGTGCCGTCGGAGACGATCGTGAGGGCCTTGTCCACGGTGATGTTCTCGTTGTAGTCGCCGGGGCAGACCAGGATCGTCTCGCCGCCGGTGGCGGCGTTGATCGCGTCCTGGATGGTGGTGTAGTCCCCACCCACCCCGCAGACCGTGATCTGGGCCGCGGCGCCGGCCGGCATGATTAGCAGGGCCAGCAATAGCACGACCCCCCCGGAACAGCCAATCATTCTGTCCTTCGCCAACCTGTACATCTTTTTTCTCTCCTTATTCGCCGGGATACCGGCACTCCCTGCCGAGCGAACGGAGCGCCGTGACATAGCCGACATCAATGCTGAGCGATGCTAACTGCCGCCCCACGACCCGTGGGGTGACACGAGAAATAGCCTCTGATCGGAACAAGTTCATAACGCGATGCTGACAGAGCCAACCTGTTCACGTGCCGACAGCTTCCGAGCCCGTGTGGCGCCCCTGCTCCTCGCCATCGTCAACAGCACATTCATGCCCTCCTCCGGGAGCCGGTGTGTTGACACCGTTCCGTGCCGTCAGATCGTGGCAGTGATACGCGCCAATCCGTTGCTAAATAGCTGGAGACGTCCGTGTACTCGAAACCTTGCGTTCCCGCCGTCCTCGCCCTAGATCCTGGACGGGATCTCGTAGAATATACGCCCAAACGATCGGAACCGCAAGTCTTTCCTACGAAAGTAGTTATTTTCGGCCAGGCCCGTCAACCGGCCGCGCCGGCGACCCCGGCTGGTAGGCGTCCTTCAGGCATCGCCGGGTTCGCTGCTGGACCGCCCGGCCGGCGCAAAAACCAAGCGCTGCACCAGCCGGGACAGCAGAGCACGCTCTGCTGGTCGCGGTCTGGATCGGCCGACTAGCGCGCATGACGAAGCGCCGCGGCAGTCGATTTGCCGCGACGCTCCGTCAATTACCTGACTTGCTGCGGCGCCTCTGCGCCGCTTGCCTGGATCTAACGCCTCCGCACGCGACGCTTCATGCCGCACAGCCCCAGCAGCATCACCGGCATCAGCCCCGCAGCGCCCAGGCCACAGAGCCCGTAAGGCGACAGGTCACACGCATCGCCCACTCCGTCGCCATCCGAATCGGCCTGATTCGCATTCGGAGTGGTCGGGCAGTTGTCGCAGGCATCGCCGACACCATCGTGATCGATATCAATCTGGAACGGGTTCGGGATCTCCGGACAATTGTCCATGCAGTCCAGGATCTCGTCGCCGTCCGTGTCGACATCATCCTCCCCGCACCCACACACGCAGGGGGCAATCTTGTTCGGGTCGTTCGGACAACCG
>CAZDTB010000611.1:0-2754 GCA_964508075.1 uncultured Planctomycetales bacterium | reverse complement strand
ACGTGCAAGTTGCGCAGATTGTGCCCGCAGCGGATGCACAGCACGTCGGCGACAATGCGGTCGTCCGCGTCGATCAGCAACAATGACGACGGCTGCCTGTGCTTAGACACGCGCCATCAACCCTCTCGTTTCAGCTCGTCCGCCAGAATCTGCGGATGATTTGCCGCCCGCTCCGCTTCGGCCCGCGAGATCTTGCCGGCCCGCACCAGGCGAGCCAGCGAACGCTCGTAAGTGGTCATCCGTTGCTCGGGCACGTCGCGGGTGTGGGTCTGCAACACCGTGTAGATCTGTTCGGGCTTGAGCTGCCGGATCAGGTTGGAGAGCGCGTAGGTGTTGTTCAGAATCTCCATGACCGCCACCCGCCCGGGCCCGTCGTCACGCTGCAACAGCTTCTGCGAGATAATGTAGCGCAGGGCGAGCGAGAGTTGGCTGGCAACGTCTTCCGTGCGGTGCGGCGGGTACATGTCCAGTATTCGCGTGATAGTCCCCGCGGCGTCGCGCGTGTGAATGCCCGAAAACACCAGGTGGCCGGTCTCCGCCGCCGTCAGCGTCCAGGTGGCCGAATCCTGGTCGGTCATCTCGCCGACGAAAATGACGTCGGGGTCTTCGCGGAGGCAGTCGCGCAGGCCGCGCTCGTAGCTGGGCACGTCGCGGCCGATGGCCCGTTGCGAGATCAGCGAGATATCGCTCTGGAGCTGGTACTCGATCGGGTCCTCCAGCGTAATGACGTGGCAGGGGCGGGTCTTGATGATCCGGTCGATCAGGGCGGCGATCGTGGTGGATTTGCCGGCACCGGTCGTCCCGGTCAGCAGCACCAGACCCTGGCCCAGCTTGACGATGTCCTCCCAGACGCCGTTGGGGAAACCGATCCAGTCGATGTCCGGCGTGCGGACGTCCAGGGCCCGGATCGCGAGCGCCAGCCCGCGCCGATCGTAAAAACAGTTGACGCGGTAGCGCATCTCGTCGATCAGGTGGGAGGTGTTGACCGAGCGGAGCTTCTTGAGCGTGGCCAACTGGGCGTCGTCCAGCAGTGTCCGGGCGAGCGCGGCGACGGCCTGGGCGTCCATCGGCCGGCCCTGAGTGATCTTGAGATCGCCGTCCGCGCGGTAGGTCGGCGGGAAGCCGGTCTTGATGTGCAGGTCGGTCACGCGGGCGACGCCGTGACGTTTGAACGACGCCAGCAGCTCGCGCATCGAGACCTTCTTGGTGTCGCTGACCGCGTAGACCTTCTCGTCGAGTGAAAGTGTCCCAGCCACAGGTGTTCCTCTCGCTGTGTGAGGATCGCTGGTACATGCCGTCCCGAAAGACGCCGTTAGTATAAGCGGATCTTGTGGGGCGGGTCGAGCGGAGCGAGGCTGCTTCCGGACCACATGTTACCACGTCCGAGCAAGTGCTATCATGGGCATAATGGACACGTCAGCAACAGACGGCAGCACGGTCTGTTTCGTGTTGAAGTCGCGCTCCTACGCCGAGCAGCGGCACATCGATGTCGAATACCCGCCCTTGCCCGAGGGAGCAAGGGCGGAACTCGAGGCGATCGCCGCATGCCAACGTCATCCCTTGCTGATTGCGCCCGACGAGCTGCACACGATTCGCGAGCGCCACGGGCTGCCCGGGGTTGCGCTCGTCCAGACGGTTCAGGGCAAACACGAGCTGACGATTCCTTCGCCCACACTGGTTCCATTCGAGGCGATCGAGCTGGACGAGACTCACCCGGCGATCGAGGCGCTCCTGTCGTCGGAGGCGCGTGGACACGCCCCCCTGTTGGATGTGCCCGTCCGTTCCAGGTACTGGCGGCACACACTGCGAGCCATCATCCTGATTGCCCTTCTATACGCTGGGCTTCTCGTTGTCGCTCGGCTGTCAACACCGAGCCTGTGGTCTTGGCCGGAGACGATCCTCTTTGCCCTACTCGGGGCGCTTGCCCTGGTTTCAGCGCTGCTGGTGCTTGCCTTCCCGGTGCGGGGAAGGCCGGGCCTCCGTTGGGAACCTCGCTGGTATCTGGTACCCGGCGGTGTCGCGTTGCGGCGCAGAGCACCACTGCCTCTTCGCAGGAGGTGGCGCCTATACACGCCCCGCGATACCGTTCTGACAATCACCCCCTTGAGATCCGGCTGGCAGGCTGCGCTCGACCGGGGTGGTGTTCAAATCGTGCACGGGTTCACCCCGCTCGAATGTGCGGCGTTGCTGGCTGCATGGCAGAGCCCCGTTCCTCCACCCCCCGCGGAACTGCTGGAGCAGTTGGGCTGATACTCCCTCGTGCTGCTTTCCGAGCGGAGCCATAGACTGCAAGCGTGGCCTGGTGACGCTTGAACGGTGCCGACGGCTCATGCAGCCAGATCAGCCGTTCAGGCGCCACGAAAACGCCAAGCGGGTCACAGGATCAACCCGTGGCCCGCTCTTGTCGACTCAGCCTTGCCTATAACTCAGCATCTTGCCCGACGGCGGGAGAGCAGCGCCAGGTTGCCCAGAGCCAACAGCGCCAAAGAGGCTGGCTCCGGCACGCTGGCTCCGTGCCCCACACCCAGGAGCGTGAGGTTCTCCTGCCCGTATTCCTCACCGAGGTTGATGTGCTCATCAATGTCGACGAGAACCGCGCCGGGATCAGAAGGCCGCTCGCCCTCGAACAAGATATCGCCAGAGCCGATCAGGCCGAGAGCGACCAGGTCAGAGGCCGTTCCGTAGAACTCATCAGGAATCACATCCGGGTGGATCCCCAGGAGCGCGTAGTAGAACGTGCCGCTTTCGTCCGCG
>CAZDTB010000610.1:774-2755 GCA_964508075.1 uncultured Planctomycetales bacterium | reverse complement strand
GCTCGGTCTGTTCGACGATGCCCCCGATCTGCTCGACCGCGAATTGCAGCCGCGAGGCCTGCTGGTCGAGAAACGCTCCGGTCCCCGCCGCACAATCGCCGTTGGTGCTGTAATCGAGGATGCCGAGCCGGCCGCTGCCGGGGTCGGGTTCACAACGGATGTAGCGGCTGGCTTCGCCGCCGATCTCGAAGATCGTCCGCACGTGCCGGTGGAGCGCGTCGATGGCGCGGGTACCGGCCTGGAACTCATTGCAGGTCGGGGCGCCGAGCGCCTCGGCCACCATCTTGCCGCCCGAACCGGTCAACGCGAGGTGGGTAATCTGATCGGCCGGTATGCAGCTCGTGATTTCCTCCAGCAAGCCGGCGGTGACGTCGAGCGGTCGGCCATGGGTCCGGCGGGGCCTGGCGAGCAGCACCGCCTGCCCGTCCGCAGTCGACGTGTCGAGCGCGCCGAGCACTTTCCGTGCGTCCTTCCGGGCGAGGATCGGCTCGACCTGTTCTTTCGGAAGCACGAGGGCCGCCTTGACGCCGACGGCACCTACGTCAATCCCGAGGCGAATGCTCATCTCTGTGCGTCTCCGGCACGGCAGCTTCGCCGCAGATCACCGACTCGACGCGCGAGCAGCCCGGAGAAGCAGCAAACGGACGGAGCCCGAGGCTGGTTCACGCTCGAAAACGCCAATACTTTTAACGTCTGGCCCGCTGGAGCAAAAGAGATTCCGGGAGCGGAAAGTGCAATTAAATATCTTTCATTATTGGCGTCTGGCGCGGGGTGACGAATAGTGGGGGAAATTTGGTGCTGCATTTCTGCGCCAAGGGCGTATCATTAAGAAGGTAGGACCCGTCAAGTGTAAGGAGTGTCAACATGTCTCCGCGCGCACACGCCATCGGGTTGAGCGTCATTCCGGGGGTTGTCTTTCTGCTGGTCGCGTCGGCTCTCGCCGACGACAAGCAGCCGACGCGGGTCACCGCGGATGGCAAACGCGTTCCGGAGCGCATCGTGCCACCCAAAGCAACCCGGGCGGTTGTCCAGCAGGTTGAAGAGGAGCGCACCCCGGAGCGCGAGCCGCGCGTGATTCTGCGTGACCTGCGGGCCCGGGAGGGCTTCGATGTGCTGCACGACGAATTCGAGAGCTTCGACCGCTTCTTCCGCTTCCGCCGCCGCCTGGCCGAGCAGGACCCGCCGACGAGAAGCTCACACCGGTACTACTACGATCCATACCGGTCTTTCGTGGGCGATTACGTCTCGCTCAGCGAGTACGAGCGCTTCCGTAAGAACCGCGATCGCCACCGCCGCGAAATGGAGGTGCGCAAAGCACACCTGCTGACCAAGCACGAGCAGGCGATTATGGCGGGATTGCGGCTGTTGAAGGAAGGCCAGTGCGAGCGAGCGTTGATCGCGCTGACGCTGGCGGCCAAGCTGAACCATGCCGACCCGGCCTGTCGGATTCACCTGGCCCAGGCCCGGCTGGCCCGCGGGCATTACCGCGAGGCCGGATTGGCCTTGCGGCGGGCGCTGCAACTCCAGCCGAAGCTGGTCTATGCCGACCTGCATCTGGACAAGTACTACAAGGACGACGACGAACTGGACCGCTACACCGACGCCCTGGACGAGTGGGTGCAGGAGAACGCCGCCCACGCCGAAGTGCATTTCCTGCTCGGCTTCCTGGAGTTCCAGCGCGGCAAGTTCGAGCCGGCGCACGTGGCGTTCGAGCGCGTCCAGCGCGTGCTGCCCGGCGACGACCTGACGCGCAGCTACCTCGAGATCACCAAGCCGGCTGGGCCGTCGACGGCAGAGCAGCAACGGCGAGCCAGCAAGACGCCGTAGCAGTCAGCGCTTGGGGCCATCCAGGCTTCCGACGGCCGCGTCCCGCTGGCGCAGGTGGGAGTTCACTCGGCCAAGGAGTGGGGAAAGCGACCGCTCAACCCTGGCAGTCCGGCTGCGCGGACCGGCTGCGGCGCGTCGAGCGTCACGGCGACGG
>CAZDTB010000610.1:0-764 GCA_964508075.1 uncultured Planctomycetales bacterium | reverse complement strand
CACGCCGAGCAGCGTGTGCCAGAGGATGCCGAGGTCGTTGCGCAAGCTGACCGTCTCGACGTAGCGCACGTCCCACTCGAGCTTCTCCTCGATCGTGATGCTACCCCGTCCGTTGATTTGTGCCAGGCCGGTCAGACCCGGACTGACCAGCAGCCGGCCGCGCTGGCGGGGGTTCCATTCGGCGATCTGCTGCAGGTAGAGTGGGCGCGGGCCGACCAGGGACATCTCGCCGCGGAGGACGTTGAAGAGCTGCGGTAATTCGTCGAGGCTGGTCTCGCGGAGCCGACGACCGAGCGGCGTGAGGCGCGGGTCGGCGCCACTGTTGGGCGAGTCACCGAATGGGTCGACATCCGCCCGCATCGTGCGGAACTTCAACAGCGTGAACGGGCGCCCGTCGCGGCCAGCCCGTGCCTGACGGAAGATGGCCGGCCCGGAGCGGTCACGGCGAATCATGAGAGCCAGGATCAGCATGAGAGGAGCGGCGAGCACGAGCATAACCAATGCCAGGTAGGCGTCGACGCGGCGCTTGAGCCAAAAATAAGAAGGGCTGGCGCGGTGCGGCGGAGATTGACTGGGGGCGGAAAGCGACATCACAGCTGAGTTTATCGGATGGCCCGCTCCATCGGTAGAGCGGGAGTCGCCCGCGGCACCCCGCCCCACGCCCCCGCCGTAGCAGTTGCAGCGGGTGGCCCGGCAAACGGGCCCTGTCGCGCGCGCCTCTTTTTTGGACTTGCAAAGACCGGCGGTCGATGCAAACCTATGGG
>CAZDTB010000609.1:0-2756 GCA_964508075.1 uncultured Planctomycetales bacterium | reverse complement strand
CTGCCTGTGTCGCCGGAGGTCGCGGTCAGGATGACCAGCTCGCCGTCCTGGTTCTCCATCAGCACGCTCATCCAGCGGGCCATCATGCGGGCGGCGAAGTCCTTGAATGACGCGGTCGGGCCGCGGTCGAGACGCATGAGATGGCGCCGGCCTGTAACGTGCTCCAGCGGCACGTCGTAGTCGTACGCGTCGACGCACAGCCGCTTGAGCGTCCGATCGTCGAACACGCCGGCGGTGTACTTCCGCAAAACCGCGTGCGCGACCTCCGGATAGCTCTTGTCGGCCAGGGCAGCGAAGTCGTCCGCGGTCAGAGGCGGGTATTGCTTTGGCAGGAACAGTCCTCGATCGCCGGCCTGACCTTGCAGCAGGGCCTCGTCGAGCGTAGCCAACGGCACGTTGCGGTTCGTGCTGTAAAATCGAATTGGCGTCACCGCGCGATCCACCATGAGTCCCGCATTGCTCCTGTGCCACCGGCACCCGGCGCTTGATCTCAACCTACGGCGATCGGCGCTGGTTTTCAAGCTCTCGCGGCGGAACTCGGGTTTCCGGGATGATTGCGGCTGAGGTCGGTGAGTCGGGGTGTGCATCACTTCAAGGGGTAACCTGTCATCCCGAGAAGCGCAGCGCCGAGGGATCTAGCTGAAACGCGTATCCGGGCTAGATTCCTCCGCGCGTCCGCCTTCGGCGGACCCGGTCGGAATGACACTTCCGGCTTACCCCTTTTCCTGACGCTCACCTGGTGAGTCGGTGGCGTTGATTGGCGGTTCCGGCCGGCTGAGATATACTGTAGCTTCTGAACTTTTCGCGAAATGACTCGAGGAGAGCAGGTATGTTCGGCGGCGACGAAGTCCAGATCACCCCCGGGATGCAGCGCTACATCGACCGGAACAACGAGTATCTCGCCCGGCGCGACAAGTACATCCGTGACACGGTCAAGAAGTGGAAGTTCGACACGATCGCGGTACACGGCCTGTACAGCGTCGAGGACGCCATCGAGGACTACCAGGGCGCCATCATCGAGCCGGTCTTCATGAGCGCTTCACAGGCCTACCGCGACTCGGACGAACTGGCCGCCGCCCTGGCCTACCTGATCCCCACCTGGTGCTATTCGCGGATCGCCAACCCCTCGACCTATTACTACGAGTGGACACTGGCCCTGCTCGAAGGCTATGGCTTCGAGGGTCACACGGGCTGCTGCTCCACCTCCTCCGGCATGGCGGCGATCATGACCGCCGTCCAGCCCTTCTTGGTTCATCGCTTCCACAACAAGCTCGAGCCCCGGAACTTCCTGGCGACCGCGCAGTGTTACGGCGGGACGTTTCAGCAGTTCAACGTGCGCCTGATGGAGGAGCGCGACATCGAATGCCGCTGGATCCAGGACCCGACCAACATCGAGGAATGGGCCTCGAAGATCGATAAGAACACGCGCTTCCTGTACGGCGAACTGCCGAGCAATCCCGGACAGGGCTTCTTTGACATCGAAGCGGTGGCCGACCTGGCCCACAGCCACAACCTGCCGCTCATCTGCGACAGCACGGTCGCCACACCCGCGTTGCTCCGGCCGATCTGTCACGGGGCCGACATCGTGGTTCAGTCGGCGACCAAGACGCTGACCTCCAGCGGCTTCGGTATCGCCGGCGCGCTGATCGCCCGCAACAACCTGGTGACCAATATCGACAACGAGGACCTGAAGAAGGACTTCGCGCTGTACGTGAAGTACCTGCCGAACCGCGACTACGGCCCGAACCTGCACCCCATGCAGGCGATTCTGACGCTAAACGACATGCGCACGCTGCGCTCCAAGATGGACCTGATGAGCCGCAACACGATGAAGGTCGCCGAGTTCCTCCAGAAGCATCCGCAAATCGAAAGTGTCGGGTATCTCGGTCTCCCCGATCACCCACTCCACGAACTGGCCAGCAAGTACATGTGGCTGGTCGACGCCGAGCAAGACGAGCAATACGGCCATCCGGTCAACCGCTACGGCCACCTCATGTCGTTCTGCGTCAAGGGCGGCCCCGCGGCCGCCCGCAAGTTCTTCGACGGCCTCCAGCGCATCTGGCGCGCCACCGACCTCGGCCGCATCAAGAGCGTCGCCACCATCCCCGCGATCTCGACCCACCAGCAGCAGGGCGCCGCCGCCCGCTGCCTGGCCCACATCCCCCCCAACCTGGTCCGCCTCTGCGTCGGCGCCGAACACCCCGACGACATCATCGCCGACCTGGATCAGGCCCTGAACCGGCTGAAGGCGAAGAGCAAAGTCGGCGTGACGACATAGCTTTCTCCTGACAGCCCTTCCACCACCGACTGGTGTCAGGTAAGATAGACAAGGAACGATCTGCCCGGCATGGGACGAGCTAAACCTATGCTCAGCAGGCCCGCGCCGGCATGTCACCTGGGGAGCGAGTCATGGGATCACGAGTTCAGCGAGCCGTCGCAGCGATATTGGCGGCGGCGGCAATGTGCGCCGTAGCGACGCAGCCCGGGTATGGAGCGCCGCAGCCCAAAGACCCGGAGACCGCCCAAACCCGACGAGCAATCATCTACGTCGACGACGATAACACGTCGGGCCCATGGGACGGGACCGTCGAGCACCCGTATCAATACATCCAGGACGGGATCGACAACGCAGTGGCGGGGGACACGATTTTGGTTCTGGCCGGGACGTAATCCTCTCAGGACTCGACCGAAAACCGTGGAAGTCGCCAAACGATGTTGGCCGTTAGCGACGGATGGGGGCTATGAAGATTAAGAAG
>CAZDTB010000608.1:0-2769 GCA_964508075.1 uncultured Planctomycetales bacterium | reverse complement strand
ACCATCGGCGATTGCCAACCGCCCCGGCTTGTCGTGCCGGGCGTCGGTAAACGCACCGGCCTTGTAGCCGAACAGCTCCGACTCCAACAGCGTATCCGGCAGCGCGCCGCAGTTGATCGCAACGAAACGCTTGTCACGGCGCGGCGAGAGGCTGTGCAACGCTCGGGCAACCAGCTCCTTGCCAGTGCCGCTGGCGCCCTCGATGAGGACGGTGCTGTTGCTGTCGGCGATTTGCGGGAGCAGGTCGAAGAGCTGCCGCATCGCCGAGCTGCGACCGACGATGTCTGCGAAGGTGTACTTCCCCTCCAGCTCCTTGCGTAGCTCCTCCACCAGGCTGAGGTCGCGGAATGTTTCCACGCCTCCGATCGTGTCGCCGTTGGCATCCTTCAGGGCTGCTGCCGAGATGCTGATGGGAATACGCCGGCCGTCGGCATCGAGGATATAGATGGCTTTGTTCACAATCGGTCGCCCCGAGTGGAGCGTCTCTTTGAGGGCACACTCGTTCTCACAGATGCTTGCCCGAAAGACATCGCAGCACGGCCGCCCGACGGCTTCATCGCGCGATACTCCGGTAATCTGCTCGGCCGCCCGGTTAAACGACGTGATCCGCCAATCCTCATCGACGGTGAAAACGCCGTCCGCTATGGAGTCGAGGATCGTCTCCGTGGCTCGCTCTTTGGACAATTCGTTCATGGCAGCTTCATGCGCTTCGCTCGGGCAGGCCGAGGCAGTTCGTCGCGAATTCCGTGACTTTGTCGCGTATTACGGAACCGTTTGGCGTGCCATTCTCACGGGCACTCCAAGAGCACAGAGGATACCGAATGCATTGCGATCTGCAATGAGCTGGCTTCTTTGCCGCCGCATTCTGCAACTGCTGCGGTCACTGGCGTCCGCACCGCCAATCACTGTAACGCGTTGTCAGAAATGACCTTAGCTGTCAGTAGCCCACTGCCGTGGCCCAGTGGCGCATCCCGTGCTTGTACATCTCCATGTGAAAGTGGCTATCCCAACCTGGAACGGAAGGGTGTCCCCCGTGCTCGATGTCGCGAGACACCTCCTGGTAGTGGACGTCGAAACGAACGCGGAGGTCGCCCGACGCGAAGCGGATCTCGACGGGACACACCTGCCCGCCAGGCTCAAGCGGATCTGTGAGCTTGGCGTGGAGATCCTGATCTGCGGTGCGGTCTCGCGGCCGCTTGAGGCGGCGCTGCTTTCAGCGGGCGTACGAGTCCTTCCGCAGACCTGTGGCCCGGTGGAAGACGTGCTGCGGGCGTTCCTCTGCGGGCGGTTGAAAGACGAGATGTTCCTGATGCCTGGTTGCTGCGGTCGCCGACGGAGGCTTCGCGGCCGGCGCCGTGGGGGGGGGCCTGGTTTCAACATACGAGGAGGCACGAGGTGAAGGTGGCCGTTACGTCGCAGGGACCGGATCTGACCAGCGAGGTCGATCCACGGTTCGGCAGGGCCAAGTTCTTTGTCGTGGTTGATACCGCTACCGGGGAGTCTACGGCGCACGACAACGCGGAGAATCTCAACGCGGTTCAGGGCGCTGGTATTCAGGCCGCCCAGAACATTGTCAACCTGGGTGTGGAGGCAGTCGTTAGCGGGAACGTCGGCCCAAAGGCGTTCACGACCCTGCAGGCAGGCAGTGTCAAGACCCATATCGGTGCAGCCGGGTCGGTAAGTGATGCTGTGGAGCAACTCAAGGCCGGTCAGCTCGAATGCGTTAGCAAGCCGAACGTGCAGGGACACTGGGTGTAGGGAACGGATGTGAGAGTTTTCTCATAGTCAGAGAGACAAGAAAGGAGGCAGTTGAGATGCCAGCAGGCGATGGAACCGGACCGATGGGCTTCGGCCCTATGACCGGACGAAGAGCAGGGTACTGCGCCGGCTTTCCAGTACGCGGCTACATGAATCCGATTCCCGGCCGAGGCTTCTGGCCCCGATCTGCGTACCGGGGGCTTGCAGCGCCGTATGGTCCGGCACCCTATTGGCAGGGCCTTGGCCCCTACGGATATGGGGTGCCTTACGTCCCTGTTTGGGGCCGACGGTTCGGCGGAGGGCGTGGCCGATGGTTCGGACGCGGCTGGGGTCGTGGTTTCGGTCGTGGTCGGGGCTGGGGTCGTGGCTGGGAGCGCTGGTAAGCCCCCGGCAATTCGGAACTTACTCGCGTGCGTCGTGTGGCGCGTGAAGGAGAATGATAATGCCAAATCGTGACGGTACAGGGCCGCAAGGACAGGGTTCCGGGACCGGCAGAGGTCTGGGGCCTTGCAAGGGCGGAAACAAAGGCGGCGGTGGCGGCGGACAAGGCCGACGGCCCAAACGGGGTCGCGGTGGCGGCACGGGCCGTGGTCGTGGCCAAGGGCAAGGCGGCGGGGCAGGGCGCGGAACAAACAAGTAAGACGAATTACAGGACATTCTGAAAAAGGAGCAATATCATGCCAGGTGGAGACGGAACGGGCCCTGCCGGAATGGGGCCAATGACAGGACGAGCGGCAGGGTACTGCGCCGGGCTCGAAATGCCCGGCTTCATGAACCCGATGCCGGGCCGAGGTTGGGGCATGGGCCGAGGTTGGGGCCGAGGGCGTGGCTGGGGTCGCGGCCGCGGCTGGGGCTACGGATACTACCCTATGGGCATCCCCGGCGCAGCGCCCGTATACGGGGTCCCGCCTTACTACGGAGCGCCGCCGAATGAGCAGGAAGCGCAAGCCCTGCGAACGCAGGCGGAGCATCTTGAAGGTGCGCTGAACGAGATCAGAAAACGAATCACGG
>CAZDTB010000607.1:0-2776 GCA_964508075.1 uncultured Planctomycetales bacterium | reverse complement strand
ATTCTCTGGAGTTCGACGACATGGTAGCCGCCTACCGGAAACTCAGGAGGAAGATGCGGATTACAGGAGGAAAGCGCGCGTGACCCTCACAGCCGTCTTGATCGGCGCGGGGCATCAGGGCCGCGCGGTCTACAGCCCTTACGCCCTAGCGCATCCCGAGCAACTCCGCTTCATGGCCGTGGCCGAGCCGCGAGAGAGTCGCCGCACGGGATTTGCCCAGGAGCACGGCATTCCCAAGGAATACCAGTTTCACAGCTGGGAGGACCTCCTGGCCCGCGAGCAGTTAGCCGACGTGGCCTTCGTATGCACACCCGATCCCCTGCACGCCGCCCCGGCCTCTGGCGCACTGGAAAGCGGCTACGACGTGCTGCTGGAGAAGCCGATGGCCACGACGCTCGCCGAATGCGTACACCTGGTGCAGACGGCCGGGCGCACGGGGCGGCTGTTGCAGCTGTGCCATGTGCTGCGCTACGCCGACTTTTTCACAACTATTCACGACGTCGTCACCTCGGGCAGGCTCGGCGACGTCGTCACCGTCGAGCACCGCGAGAACCTGCTGTACTGGCACATGGCCCACTCCTACGTGCGCGGCGACTGGCGCATCTGCGAGACGAGTCCGATGATCCTGACCAAGTGCTGTCACGATTTCGACGTGCTGTACTGGAACCTGGGGCCGTGCACGCGGGTCAGCTCTTTCGGCTCGCTGAAACACTTCCGCGCCGAGAAAGCCCCGCCGGGAGTGCCCGACCGCTGCACGGATGGATGCCCCGTCTCCGGCGATTGTCCCTGGTACGCGCCTCGCCTGTACCTGGACCTGGTTCCGGCGATGCACTTTGCCCGCCATTCACATTCCGCAGTGGAGCGGGTGGGAGCTACCTTGTTCCTCGAACACCCCAGGCTCGTTCGCGTACTCCGTCGCCTGATCCCGCCCCTGGACGCCGCGTTCGACTACCGGGGCTGGCCGATATCCGTCATCTCCGAGGACACCAGTCGCGAGGCGCGCTTGCGCGCTTTGCAGACGGGGCCGTACGGACGCTGCGTCTATCGCTGTGACAACGACGTGGTCGATCACCAGACGGTCAACCTGGAGTTCGAGAGCGGCGCGTCAGGGGTGCTCGTGATGCAGGGCCACTCTCACGATCAAGCGCGCACGATGCGATACGACGGGACGCGGGCCACGCTGCGCGGCAGGTTCTCCTATGGCAACGACAGCGCCATCGAGATCCGCGACCACCTAACTGGTGGCGTCGAGCGGATCACGCCTCACACAGAGGGACGGCGAGGGGGGCAGCGCGACGAAAAGATGATCGCCGCGTTCCTGCGCGCCGTGCGAGACCCATCCTGCGCCCTGACCACCGCCTGCGAGTCACTGGAAAGCCACTTGATGGCCTTCGCCGCCGAGGAGGCTCGGTTGAGCGGGACGGTCGTGGATATGGAGGGATTCCGCGCCGGGGTTGAGGACTGACTACAACCTAGGCTTTCTCGGCTCCCGGTTTCTTTCGGGTTTTCAGCCCGCAATAGATGAACAGCAGACCTGGAGACGCAAAGAGTAGGAAGAAGGGTCCCCTGGGGAACGTGCTGGAGAACGCGTAATCTAGCAGGTAAAAGGCCGCCGTTCCACAGATCGCGAGCAAGCCACCGGCCAGTTCCCACTTCCAGCCCAACACCAGTCCGAGCCACACGGCGATAAATGCAACCATCATCGCGGTCTCGCGGGTCGTCAGGTGAAGGATAGATTGGAATCCCTCGGCGAGGCCTTCCCCGACGAAGATGAGGAGGATCAAGGCGGCCGCGAGCCCGGCCGAGATTCTCGCGATCCAGCGCACGACTTGCACGGCTTTTCTGTTTCCATTCATCTCGTTGCTCTCTCTATCTCTCCTCCGGGCTATAATGCTCGGCGAACAATCTCCTGGCTATTTCAACAGGATACACGTAATCCAGCGGCTTGTGTAAGGTCCGGCTCAACTGCAACTCGATCTCTGAAAGCCGGAGGGGCCTATCAACTGCATCCCGTTCGGCGATCAACTGGTAGTGGAGGCTGATTTCGTTCATCGAACCCAGGACGCTCCTGCTGGCCGTCTTGGCGAACTCCACCGGGCGCATTTCGGCAGTTTCGCGCGCAGCGACCTCTTCCCCTACGCCGATCAGCCTGAGGAGATTGTACACGCGAGCTGCAAAAGCCGGGACCAGTCTGTCGATCATCTCGATTGGCAGCGCCACGCTCAGGAGCGTTCGTTCGTTGGCAAAGATGACGAGCTCACCGGCGGCGGTTGGAATGACGTTGGCGTACCAATCGCCCAGGGCGCTCGTGGGGTGCGGAGGCTCCTCCGTGGTGACGCCGCCGAGCAGCTTGAGCAGCTTGCGCGTGCACTTGAGTGTTATCATCCGCTTGAATCCTATTCATTCAGAGCCCGTGACTCGTCTCTTTTTCAGCCGCCGAAGCGTCAGGTGGCGACGCCCCACCGGAGTCGACGGGACGTTTCTCAACCGACAGCCGCACTGCCGTTCTCTCTTGATCGTCGATCATCACCTCGACGAACGAGGGAACGCAGACGATGCCGATCCCATCCAATTCCAGGTAGCCGCGGGCGATGATTACCGCCTTTGTGGCTTGGTTGACTGCCCCGGCGCCGATGGCTTGTACGTCAACGTGTCCCTGCTCACGCATGACGCCTGCGATGGCGCCTGCCACTGCTGTCGAGCGAGATGTGGCCGCGACCCTGATGATGTCCATTGCATCCCTCCTTGTGCTGCCTTGAGCCCTGAAGCCATCAAA
>CAZDTB010000606.1:0-2797 GCA_964508075.1 uncultured Planctomycetales bacterium | reverse complement strand
TTCTAGTCGGCTGGTGGCCGTGCGAAAAGCGTGCTGGCGTTTTGGCCGGCGATCCCCCGGGGCTTTGTGCTCTACCGGCTGTTTCGCGTATAAGTAGTGGTAGAGGAGGTTCCAGACGTCGTGCATATTGCGAAAGTCAAGCTTCTGGCCGATCGTTACCCTACGCGAGAGCGTTACCCATTCAATGTTCCGGTGCTGTGCGAAACCGGCGAGCTTGCCCTCGACTCGCCCGTCACGCTGCTGGTGGGCGAGAACGGCACGGGCAAGTCGACCTTGCTGGAGGCGATCGCCTATCGCTGCGGCATCTACATCTGGCGGGGTGAGGAGCGTGGCCGGTATCAGGCCAACCCATACGAGCGGCAGCTCTTCCGCTTCATCGACGTGCAATGGGCCAACGGCTCGGTGCCCGGTTCGTTCTTTGCGTCGCAGATCTTTCGACACTTCTCACAGCTTCTGGACGAGTGGGCGTCGGCCGATCCCGGCGTGTTGAATTATTTCGGCGGCGAGTCGCTGATGACCAAGTCGCACGGGCAATCGCTGATGGCCTACTTCCAGAGCCGCTTTCGCGTGAAGGGGTTGTACCTGGTCGACGAGCCGGAGACGGCCCTTTCGCCCGCGCGGCAGCTCGAGCTGCTGCGGCTGCTGGCCGACATGTCGCGCGACGGGCACGCGCAGTTTATCATCGCCACGCACTCGCCGATTTTGATGGCCTGTCCCGGCGCGACGATCTACAGCTTCGACCACGTCCCCGCGCGCCGCATCGACTATGAGGACAGCGAGCACTTCCGCGTCTATCGCGACTTTCTCAACGATCGCGAGAGGTTTCTCGAGCAGACGCAGCAAGACGGCGACTAGGATTCCTCCTATGCGGTCTTGGAATCTGTAGGGTGTGTCCCGGCGCCTAGGGATTCCACGCGCGAAAGGAAGCAGGCGGGTGAAACCCGCCCTACGGGGTCTGAGTCGGATGGGTCGTCGAAGAGAGAAGAACACGTATCAAGAAATGGGGCGACCAACGACCTTAGCGCAATTCGATTGGGTCTGGCCATGGACGCGGGTCTTTCCAGGTATCGCGCGTCCACTTGTGATCGGGCTTGGGTTGCACGGCGGCCGGCAGAATATCGCTCACCTTGAAACTTCCGGTTCTTTTCGGTGCGTTATCCGCATACATTTCCCATTCGATGTCGGTATCTCGTAATAGCTCGAGTTCCTGGGTCCATTTGGCAGTTTCTAAGCGCCCCAGGGCGAAGCGCACGTCGAATGGGATTTCCTCACCCGGGAAGCATCGAAGAGGGGGAACGGCGATCGGGCGATACGGCGTGGAGCATCTGCCCAAGCTGCGGACGCAGGAGTGTCGCCCCGCGAGGTCGCTATACTTGTCGCAGTAAAACTCATAGGAGCCGGAGAACCTGATGTTCACTTGTGGGGGACACGTGAAGCGAATAAGGAACTCGTGTGCGAGGACCGCGCCGCGGTTCCGCAGCGTTAGTACGCCGGCGGCACCAAGTTTCCGGATTTCAGGGGACACCGCTTTAGTGTGCACTTCCGCGACGACCAAGTTTGCGTCAAGCTCAGGATGCCGTGTCCGGAAGAAGGTGTCTCTCACCTCCTGGTGAGTCATTATGTCGTTCTGATCCCCGCGCCGAATATAGTAGCGGCCGTTGGGAGCTTGATGCGGTTCGGCCTCGGCCCTAGGAATCTGAACCAAGAGGACGAAGCGGCCTCCCTCATTGGGAAGTTCAATACGAAAGACCGCAAGCCCTGTTATGGGCGGGGCGATGTTCTGATCGAGTACCGACTGGAGCCATTCCTTACGAATCTTGCCAGTGGGCTCAAAACCTTCCTGAATGCTGTAGGTTCCTTCAGACTGCTCCGCGATCCCGTAGACGATTATTCCTCCCGCTGCATTGGCAAACGCGGATGCGTCCTTGGCGGCTTCCTTCTTCTTCCCCTGTGTCTGGTCAAGCGCCTCCGTTCGCTTGAAGTCAAAATTCAGGTGCTCGCTGTCAGCCGCGTCGACGAATGCCTCAAGATCCTCATATGTCCATTCGTCTCGAAATCTCATGTTGCGCAACTCCTTAGGTACAGGTGATCTGACGGTTGCCAAAAGCAGGCACAGGATATCCAGAGGGACGTCGCGCGCCAAGGGCATAGCGGGATGTGAGGAAGGGGACCTTACGTCGGATAATAGACACGCGTGCAAGCGAGTTGCACGCCCTACGAAGTCTTGAACCGGTGAGCCATGCGGGGCGATTCTTGCCCTATGGCTCGAACCATCTCGGCACGAACAGCAGCGGGTCGCCGACGAGTTCCCACATCCAGGCGGTGTAGTAGTTGGAGTGGAAGAACGCTTCGGCTATGGTGCGGCCCTCGGCCAGGCACCACACAATGGTCGAGGGCTTGGGCGAGGCGACGGTGGTGGGCTCGGCCGTGGCGCCGATGGCGGCGGCAAAGCCGCCGTTGACCAGCGCGTTGGGCACGTAGCGGGCGTTGTGGTCGGTGGTGCTGCGGACGGTGGTGGCCCCCCAACTGTTGAGGGCGAAGCCAAGGATCCGCGTGCCCGCCGGCGTGCCCGAGAAGTCAGCCAAGTTCCATCCGGTCAGCCGGTAATAACAGAACCGCAGCGCGCAATTGGGGGTGGGCTCTTCGCCTGCTCCGTCCGACTCGAACGCCTGCCAGGGAAACCGCCACGGTGGGTCGGTAAAATTCGGGTCCTCCACTACCAGCCGCAGCGGGCCCCACTCGTCGCCGCCGGCCGCACCGACGTCGAGGTAGTCGTAGTACAGACGCTCGTCGGCCG
>CAZDTB010000605.1:0-2803 GCA_964508075.1 uncultured Planctomycetales bacterium | reverse complement strand
TGCCAGGCCAAACGCCACCATGCAGTCCGCGTCGGCACGGCCCCGATAAAGTCAAAAACGCCCACGCACCCTTGCGCCGCGTAGAGCGCGCTAATCCCCATCGTCGTTAAGGATAGGAACGCAACGGTCTGCCTACGCATCATAATCGGTAGCTCGCGCGAAATTGCTGCCGGAAGGTTGCACGCTCATGGGCATTCTATACAAGCCGGCTACGTCGATCGGCACGTTTTTCCGCTAAAGAACCGTGAGATTCTAATAATCGACTTGCCCACCGTCAGCCCCCGGAGCATTTCGCGAGGGACGAACAGCGCGGAGCAGGGACGAACGGCGCGAAACATACCTTCCTTTTACGACAGCGTGTTGCTAGCGTAAATGGTGGAAAGCGAGATTTCACATTTTTCAAAGGAGGCTCAACCGTGCAAAACATTCTCACACATGTCGGACACAATTGCCCCGCAAAGGGCGGCAGGCCGCAGCTTGGGCGCGCTTTCACGATTTTGCTCGCCGTTGTAGGCTTGGTTCCCGCAATTCTCGCCCAGGAAGCTGCATTCGTCGGCCACAACGGCGGGAGCGACCTCTCGGTGATCGACCTGTCGACCAATACGGTCAGCAGGACGATCGCCACCGGCGGCCAGGTGAATCAATTCGACATCATGCCCGACCTCTCGATGCTCTACGTCGTCGTTCCGGGCCTCGGTGTCCAGATCATCGACCCAGTTACGGACATCGTCGTCAAAACGATCCCGATCACTGGCAGCATTTTCGGGTGCCGGATAACCCCCGACGGGAGTTACGCGTTCGTCACGCGCGGCGACCCGCCCACCGTCTTTGTGATCGACACAGCAACAAACACCATCGTTGAGGAACTCCCTACAGTCGCCAACGCTGTGTATTTGGATATCACGCCCGACGGTAGCAAGGTCTACGTGGCCACGTCAAGGATTTTCCTCGATTCGATAATTTCGGTAATCGACGTCGCGACGCTTAGCATCATGGATGTACTAGATATCGGGGAATATCCGGCCGAAATGAAGGTCACTCCGGACGGGGCATATGTGTACGTTTCCAATGAGTTCGCGAACACAGTGACTATTTTGGACACGACGACCAACACGGTAGTGAATACTCTGCCAGTCGGCTCGGGACCACGCGGACTTGCGTTTTCGCCGGACGGCGCGTGGGCTTACGTCATTACTGTGTATGACACTTCAATGACGATCATCGATACCGCGGCGCAGGCAGTGGACCATTCCGTTTCGCTCGCCGGCGGGCGGCCATTCTGGATTGCCGTTACGAATAACGGCCAAACTGGCTATGTCACCAAATATCTCAGTCAGTCGGTCGCTGTTTTCGATTTGGCTACCGAGACGATCACAACCGAAATCCCATTGTCCGGGTCGCCGTACGACATTGCGCTGGCCGATGACCCATCGAATCCGTGCCCCGTCGGCGACCTGAACGGTGATGGTGTTGTCAACCTGTCCGACCTGGCCATACTGCTAGCTCATTACGGTGACACAGAGTCAGTCTATCGGCACGGTGACATCGACGCAGACGGCGATGTCGATTTGAGCGATCTGGCGGCACTGCTCGCAGTGTACGGCTGCACGTGTGGTGGCTGATACAAATCCATCAAGTGGAGATGGTTCCGACGCCGAGGAAACCGGGTGTAGCGGCCGCGTACAATCTCACGCCACCACGCCGCGGAGCTGATTCCTTTAGCTTGCTCATGACCCCCAGCATCGCAAATCGCCGGCCCCGCGCGAAGATGCGGTTCATTCAACGCACACTTTCGACGCGGATGCAGACGTGGATCTGCGGGATTACGCAGGCTTCCAGCGGACGTTCGACGGGGGGTCGCGATAGGCAGCCACTCCATGCGACGAAAACTCAGGAAAGCTCGAACCCGTCAGAATCCCACGCGCGGTCGCTTCTCAAGTGATCGGTGACAATAAGGGCCGGATGAGATTCTCGGTATGCACAGGTAGCCCCAACCGTACCTGCATCGCTTCCATCGCCGTTTACACCCCCTCCCCCACCTCTACCACCGTTGGGTTCTCCACCGTAGCAACCACAGGAATCCGCACCGGAGCAAGGATAGTTCACCCCCGCGAAAATCGGCTGACGCACGCAATAGCCGCCTATCGATCCACCATCACCGCCTTGACCTCCTTCCCCACCGTCGGCATGAATCTTGCCCTCATGGACCAGCTCAAACCAGGCATAGTCAACAGTACCACCCTCACCTCCGGCGCCACCGCCGCCGCCACCGCCGCCACCACCGCTGAGGTCTCTCCACAGCCCAAGAGGTCCTGGGTAGCGAAACGTGTAATACTCGGCCCCACAGTGCAGGTAGCCGCCGGGGGGACCACCTGGGTAGGTCGAATCGCCCTTGGGCGCGTCTTCTCCATCCTTGCCATCCTGGCCGTCCGCATGGATCACGCCCTGATTGTCAAAGCGGTAAGCGTAGACCTTCACGTACCCGCCGCCCCCGCCGCCCTGGCCACCATCACCGCCATTGCCGCCGTCCGCGTCCGACTGTGTCAACCAGTGCCAGCTACCTCCTCCGCCTCCTCCCCCTCCGCCGCCTTGACCGCCCCCGCCGGCTCCTTCCACAGGGGGCGCGTCGCCGGGCACGCCGTCCCCGCCTACGCCATCCGTTTCGCAACCTCCACTGTCGTCGCGAGGTCCACAACCTGACGGCACGCTGGTCCCCCAGGGGTTATCGCCCTTCCCGCCGTCACCACGTGGTCCACCGTCGCCCCCGGACCAGTTATCCGTGATCACGCCGTTGTTCACGAGG
>CAZDTB010000604.1:0-2814 GCA_964508075.1 uncultured Planctomycetales bacterium | reverse complement strand
GCCCGCGTCAGAGCCGACGGTCCTCATCGGGCTCAGTCGATCGGGCGTTGCGACCATCTCTGCCCGGCATTCTCAGGGCGGTGCTGAGACGTTGTCAAACCAGCTAGCCGTGCGACGATCGCTGGTGGAGACCGGCCTGACGCTCGCAGAAACTCCGTCCTGGTTGATTCGCACGGGCTGGCAGGTCTCGTCCGTTGGGGTGTGGCGGCCTACCAGGCACCCTCACAGCTTCTTCGTTGCCGCGTCCTCAGAGCAGGGGGGTGAAGAGCCGGGCGACGCCTTCGAACAGTTGCGCCGGCAGGCCGCGCTGCCAGGCGTCGCGCGGGCTGATCCGCCGAGCCTGTCCACAATGGCGTTCGATCGACTCGGCCAGTTCCTGGGTGACGCCGCGATCGTAGAGCAGGGCGGTGACCTCGAAGTTCAGGCGGAAGCTGCGGACGTCCATGTTGGCGGTCCCGAGCATGCACCAGCGGTCGTCTACGGTCATGATCTTCGAGTGCAACATGCCCGCGTCGTACTCGTAGATCTCAACTCCCACGTCGAGCAGCTCAGAATAGAAACTGCGTCCGGCCCAGAGCACCAGCAGGTGGTTGCTGCGCGTCGGGAGAACCAGCTGCACGCGCACGCCGCGATAGCAGGCATGAACCAGGGCCATTCGCAGGGGCGCGCCGGGAACGAAATAGGGGGTCTCGATCCGGATGCTCGAATTTGCGCCCGACACCGCCGCAAAGATGAGCTGGTCGAGCGGGCTGATGTCGCGCTCGGGCCCGGTGGGCAAGACCTGCACGATGGATTCGCCCACGCACTGCGGGCTGGGGAAATAGGCTTCGGCGGTCAACGATTCGCGGGCGGCGAGGAACCAGTCCTCCGCGAAGGTTTGCTGCAAGAACAGCACTGCCGGTCCGGCCACGCGCATGTGCGTGTCGTACCACGGGCAGAGTTTCTTGAGCCGACCGAGATATTCGTCGCCCACGTTCTGGCTGCCGACGAAGGCCACCCGCCCGTCGATCACGGCGATCTTGCGATGATTGCGCAAGTGGAGGCTGAGGCGGCGGCGGGAAGGATAGAGCGGCATGAAAAACGCTACCTGACAGCCGGCTTCGGTCAGCGGTCGGAGAAAACGTCGCGTTAGCCACCAGCAGCCGACGGCGTCGAGCAGCAGTCGGCACTCGACCCCCTGGCGGGCTTTCTCGATCAGCAGATCGCGAAAATGGTGTCCGGTATCGTCCGCCTGCCAGATGTAGTACTCCAGATGGATGTGACGCTCCGCCGCCCGGATCGCCTCTTCCAGAGCCGCGTAGGTCGCGCTGGCCTCCTGGTAGACACGGACCGCGTTGCCGGACGTTGCCGGCATCTGGGCCAGGCGCTGGCCTATGTGCTCCACCGTACGCAGGTCTTCGGGCAAGTCTGGCACGTGCCCGTCATCGGGCGCTTTGGCCCGGTCGGTCGCCCGCCGGTTCAGAATCGACATGAGATGCGCCACGCGGTGACGGCGGCGACCGGCCTTGCGGTGGATGCGGGTCGACTCCATCAGCCAGCACAGTACGCTGCCGACGAACGGCAGCGTCACGATCGCGAAGATCCACGTCAGCATGCCCATGGGCTCCTTTCGGCTGCGCAGCACGGCGGCAACGGCCAGCAGCGCGAGCACGCCGTGTGCGACCAGAGCCCAGAGCAGGTAGTACACCATAAGGTCAGTGTTGGCGGTTGATTGCAGCGTGTCAACGTGCTGGAGTCGGGAGGCCCCCCGGGGATCTGGTTGCCGCAATCCGTTTCGTTTACGGCCAGTCGGCTTAGAATACACCTATGCCGCCAAAACGTCGCAAAGCTCGCAAGGTGCGCGTGGACTTCCGGCAGAATCGTCAGCAACGTCGGCGGTCGGACGATTGGACACGTCGTTACCAGGACGATCAGGACAAAGTGGTCGACCAGCGCCTGAGCGAATCGGTTCGGGCCAAGGGAGAGCTTTCTCGCAAGCGCACCGTGATCAGAGACGAAGAGGATGCACCGGTCGTCGACGAGACACTTTGGCAGCGCGGCGTCGTGACCGCGGTCCACGGGCTGATTTGCCGAGTGGACGACGAGCAGGACCGTCATTGGGACTGCACGGCTCGCCGCGTGCTGCGCACGCTGCTGATCGAGCAGCGTGCCAGCGTCACGGTCGGCGATCGCGTGTGGTTCTCCGATCACTCGAAGATGGACGATGGCGAGGCGGTCGGCGTGATCGAGCGCGTCGACGAGCGGTCTACCGTGCTCTCGCGTCGCGATCGGCGGAAGCGCGAGCACACCATCGTCGCCAACGCCGACCAGTTGCTGATTGTTACCAGTATCGCCCAGCCGGCGCTCAAGCCGCACTTGATCGACCGCTACCTGGTGGCGGCGGCCCGGGGCGACCTGCGGCCGGTGATCTGTTTCAACAAGTGCGACCTCGAGCCGGAAGCGGTTGAGCTTGAGCAAGACCTCACGCCGCCCGCGCTGCCGGGCGACGGGGCCGGCCGGCCTTCGATCGACGACCTGTTCCAGGAGTTTCGCGCGCTGGGGTACCGCTAGACTCCCGGCCTAGAACGTGATGGAGACGCTGGCGCCGAAGGTTCTCGGGTCGCCCACGAGGTTCCCGATCAGACCCACGGACTGCGACGCGTCGAATGCGAGGGACTTGTAGACCTCATTCGTCGCGTTGCGGACCCAGCCCGAGATCTCGATTTGACCGTCCGGCGTCTTGTAGCTGATCCGCACGTTGTGGAGGACGAAGCCTTTCTGTCCCACGGCGAACTCGTTGAGAATGATCTGAGGATCTCCCGGGTTCGTGGCGCG
>CAZDTB010000603.1:0-2823 GCA_964508075.1 uncultured Planctomycetales bacterium | reverse complement strand
CGTACGCGCAGTGGCCAACTCGCGCCGCGATTCGGCTGGATTGGGTCCAGCCGAGCACGTACAATGGTTGGTGAGTCCCACATCCTCGGGGGCGAGGGTTGGGAACCGTGGGCCGCTGACCTGTCTCGAAGACAAAGGAGGCGAGTCTCATGTTCAATCGAAACTGCATCCTGACATTGGCTGCGCTGTTCGGCGTCGGACTGGTTTTTACAGCCGCCGCGCCTGGGCAAACGACGTGGTACGTGGACGACGACGCCCCGAACGATCCGGGACCGGGCGACCCGGGCATCAGCGATCCCGACGAAGACGGCTCGGCCGAGCACCCGTTCGACGCGATTCAGGAAGGGATCAACGCCGCGGTGGACGGCGATGAAGTCGTGGTCGCCGACGGGACGTACACGGGCTACGGGAACCGGGACCTTGGCTTCTGGGGGAAGGCCATCACGGTTCGCTCCGAAAACGGCCCCGACAACTGCGTCATCGACTGCGAGGGCAGCCCGGATGACTGGCACCGCGGGTTTCTGTTCGACAGCGGCGAGACAGGCAGCGCGCGTGTACAGGGATTGACTGTCACAAACGGATTTGTCGACTCAAACACTGGCGGCGCGATCAAATGCGTGTCCGGCAGCCCGAGCATCGCGGGCTGCCGCATCATCGGCAACACCGCCGAGTACGGCTGGGGAGGCGGCATTTGCTGTGGCGGTACCACAGCGGTGGTCAACTGTGACTTCGTGGGCAACGCGGCGGGTTTCGGCGGCGGGGCCTGTGGTTGGGGAAGCGCGACGTTCACGAACTGCACGTTTTCGGAAAACACGGCAAACAACGGCGGCGGCGCGTATTTCATGGAAGGCGTGGTGGCCGTCAACTGCACAGTCTCGGCTAACGAGGCCTCTCATTCTGGCGGAATCGGCTGTCGTGACAGCGTTCGGATCAGGCGCTGCGAAATCTCGGGCAACATGGCCGACATGATTGGCGGCGGCCTGGCGTGCCGGGACGGGGCTGCGATCACCCGCTGCACGATTGTGGGTAACCGGGTATGGGGCGACGAGTACTCGGGCTTCGGGGGCGGCATCTACTGCGACGGAGACGACGTCACCATCACGGACTGCGTCATCGGTGACAATACCGCACCGCAAGGCGGTGGCGTCTATTCCGAAGACGTCAGCCCAACCGTCACCGCGTGTTTGTTGGCGATGAACTGGGCGTTCTACGGCTCCGGTATCCGGATTAGCTATGGTGCTCCGGCGATCAGCAATTGCCTGATCGTCGGAGACAGATCGTATTCGCGCGGCGCCGCCGTAGACATTACGCACTCCGATGCGACCATCGCCGACTGCACGATTGCGGGGCACTTGCGTGGCTTGGGGTGCTCGTATGGCACTTCGACAGCGGTCAACTGCATTCTCTGGGGCAACGCGATCGAAAGCATCACCCTCGAGACGGGTGGGGCAGCGATCGTGACCTACAGCGACATCGAGGGTGGCTGGGAGGGCGCCGGGAATATCGACGTCGATCCGCTGTTCGTCGATTCCGATGGCCCCGACGATGATCCGAACACTTGGCAAGACAACGACTATCACCTTTCGGGCAATTCGCCCTGCATTGATGCGGGCGACAATGACGGCGTGCCGACTTGGGTGACGACGGATCTTGACGGTCGCTTGCGCTTCGCCGAACGGTTTGGCACGCCAGATACCGGAAACGGTACGGCTCCGATCGTGGACATGGGTGCGTACGAATACCAGTGCACCGGCGATCTTGACGGCGACGGCGAGATCGACCTAAGCGACCTCGCCGCGCTGCTGGCGCAGTACGGTGCCACCACCGGCGCTGTCTATGCTGATGGCGATCTCGATCAGGACGGCGACGTAGATTTGAGTGACCTGGCAGCGCTCCTGGCCGTCTACGCCACGACGTGCGAATGAAACGGCCGGGACGGCGCGCGCCCGCCAGATCTGTCGCCGGGGGCTCCCTGCGGACAGTGTGAACTATCTGGCTTCACCCTCGGCGTACAGGACTTCCTTGATCGCGGAGCGGTTGAAACGCATCTTGGTGTTGCTGGATTCGTCGACCTTCAGAATGACCTCGTCCTCACGGGCGTCGACGACCGTGCCCAACACGCCGCCGATCGTCTGCACCCGGTCGTTGCGTTTCAGGTTGGTGAGCATCTCGGCGTGCCGTCGCTTGTCTTTCCGCTGGCCGCGGAATATGAGGAAGTAGAACACGCCGAAGGCCAGCAGCAACGGGAACATGAACCGCATGAACGAACCCGTCGGCGGCGCGGCGCCCCCGGCGGGCTGCGTTGTGGCTTGGGCAATCAACGTCAAAAAGTCGGTCATGATTCATCCTCGCTCGGACCCGTCACGCCCCCGGCCAAGAACGACTCTCTCCAAGTCTCAAATCCGCCGGCGTCGATCGCGGCCCGCATCCGCCGCATCAGCGACTGGTAGAAGGTGATATTATGCAACGAAACCAGCGTCGCTCCAAGCACCTCGCCGCTCATGAACAGGTGCCGCAGGTAGCCCCGCGAAACGGTTCGGCAGGTGTAGCAGTCGCACGCCGGATCGAGCGGCAGGTCCGACTCGCGATGCCGGGCGTTTCGCAAGCGTAGCGTTCCGCGACTGGTGAACACGTAGCCCTTGCGGCCATTCCGCGTCGGCAGGACACAATCGAACTGATCCACGCCCGCCGCAACCGCCTCGACCAGGTCCCGCGGCGTGCCGACGCCCATGAGGTAGCGTGGGCGGTCGGCCGGCAGCTCGCCGACGAAGTCGGCCAGCAGCGCCCACATGGCCTCCCGCGGCTCGCCGACCGATAGGCCGC
>CAZDTB010000602.1:2262-2826 GCA_964508075.1 uncultured Planctomycetales bacterium | reverse complement strand
TCGATCACCGACGGGCAAATCTACCTGGAGCCGGATCTGTTCTTCGCCGGCGTGCGACCCGCGGTCAACGTCGGCATTTCCGTCAGCCGCGTGGGTGGGAATGCCCAGATTCAGGCGATGAAGAAGATCGCCGGTTCGCTGCGGCTCGACCTGGCCGCGTTCCGCGAGCTGGAGGCGTTCGCCCAGCTCGGCACCGATCTGGACACGGCGACGCAACGGCAGCTCGATCGCGGCCGGCGGATGGTCGAGCTGCTCAAGCAGCCGCAGTACGTGCCGATGGACGTGATCGATCAGATTCTGTCGATTCACGCCGGCGTGCGCGGCTTCCTCGACGACATCCCGTTGGCCAAGGTGGACGAATTCGAGGCGGCCCTGCTCAAGCATTATCGGGACGAGCACCCGGATGTGCGACGGGAATTGGAAACCGGGCGAAAGATGACCGACGAGCTGGACGCGAAGCTCAAGACGATCGTCGGCAACTTCAAAAAGCGATTCAGCGAAGCGGACTAGGTGTATGGCCCAGGCCTCTGGCCTGCGAACTGCATCGGCCGATATCCGGTGCAG
>CAZDTB010000602.1:0-2252 GCA_964508075.1 uncultured Planctomycetales bacterium | reverse complement strand
AATAGGGTGTACCAGTGGCAAGAGCTCGGGCAATCGTCAAGCGTCGCAAGGCGGTGCAGAATATCCGCAAGATCACGCAGACGATGCAACTCATCGCCACCGCACGCTTTCAGAAGTGTCTGCAGCGCGCGACCGCGAGCAAGCCCTATACGCAGCGAATCACCGAGATGATCCAGACGCTGTCCGGTCTGGAGTCGGTCGATCACCCGCTGCTCAAGCCGAACGAAGGCGTCGATCGGAGCATCCTGCTGGCGATTACGTCCAACCGCGGGCTGTGCGGGGCTTACAACGCCGCAGCTCTGCGGCTGGCGACCGAACAGCGGAAGCGGCTGGCCAGCGAGGGTATCACGCCCAGCTTTGAGATGGTCGGCAAGAAGGGCATTAGCTACATGCGGTTCTTGGGGGCGGACTTGTCGGAGACGATCACCGACGTCGAGGACCACATCGCCTACGCCCGCGTGGCCGAGATGGCGGAGCGCTACATGCGGGCGTATGAAGCCGGCGAGATCGTGCGGGTGGACGTGTTGTACACGCGCTTTCATTCGGTGGGTGTGCAGCGTCCGCAAGTAGCGCAGCTGCTGCCGATCGAGCCGCCGAAGGCGGAGGGTGAGGAGCCGCGACGGGGGGGCAAACCCGATTTCGAGTTCTCACCGCCGCCGGACGTGCTGCTTGGGCGCCTGATTCCGGAGACTGTCAAGGCTCGCCTGTATCAGTATTTCAACGACGCGATTTTGAGCGAGCAAGTGGCCCGGATGGTGGCAATGAAGGCGGCGACGGACGCCGCCGGCGACATGATCAAGTACCTGACGCGGCAGTACAACCGCGCGCGGCAGTCGCAGATCACACTTGAACTGGCGGACATTGTTGGTGGATCAGAGGCACTGAAGTGATAGCTAATTGCTAATTGCTAATTGCTAATGGCTAATCGGTGATTGCAAATGGACAATGGCGCATGGCGGTGGCCTGATGAGTAACTCGGAGGCTGCAAAGACCAGTCAAGGACATGCGTGGGAGCGCGGAGAACGGATTCGTGGCGGCACGGTTGATATCCACGATCGTACATTTGCGCTCGCGGTTCGCATCCTGCGTCTGGTGCGGTCATTGCCGAACGATATGTCCGGGCGAACGGTGGCCCGACAACTAGCTCGCTCGGGCACGAGCGTGGGCGCCAATGTTGAGGAAGCACAGGGCGGGCATTCGAAAGCCGAATTCGCCCGGCGGATGGGCATCGCCCGTTCGGAGGCCCGAGAGACGCTCTACTGGCTTCGATTGATCGGGGCTACCGAAATGGTCGCACCTGAACGGTTGGCCGAAATCAGGCGTGAAGCCGAGGAAATCGCGCGGATCCTGACCGCGATTGTCAAAAAGGCTCGGCAGCCGAAGACATCAGGAAGTCGCAGGAATTAGCAATTAGCTATTGGCAATTAGTTATTGCCGATCGGCTATTGCGGAGCATCACATGGCAGAGAACGGCGACAACTACGGCAAAGTAACACAGGTCATCGGCGCGACGCTCGACGCGGAGTTTGACGAGGCCCGGATGCCGAAGATCTACAACGCGCTCAAGGTGATCGTCAAGACCGAGCTGTCCGGCAAGGCCGAAGAGCGAACGCTGTGGTGCGAAGTGGCGCAGCATCTCGGCGGCGGCCGCGTGCGCGCGGTAGCGCTCGGCAGCACGGATGGCCTGACGCGCGGTACGGATGTCCTCGACACCGGACAGTCGATTTCCGTTCCCGTCGGCGAATGTACGCTGGGGCGGGTGTTCAACCTGGTGGGCGAGCCAATCGACGGCCGCGGGCCGGTCGAGGTCAAGGAGCGCCGCCCGATTCACCGTGAACCGCCCGAGTTTGCCGACCTGACGCCGAAAACCGAGCAGTTCGAAACCGGCATCAAAGTCATTGATCTGCTGGTACCGTTCGTTCGCGGCGGAAAGATCGGGCTGTTCGGCGGTGCGGGATTGGGCAAGACCGTGGTCATTCAGGAGCTGATTGCGCGGATCGCCACGCAGCACGGCGGGTACTCGGTCTTCGCGGGCGTGGGGGAGCGCACGCGCGAGGGCAACGACCTGTGGCTGGAGATGCAGCACGCCAAGATCGGCGATACGGGCAAATCCGTCATCGATCAGACCGCGATGGTCTTCGGCCAGATGAACGAGCCGCCGGGCGCGCGTCTGCGCGTGGCCCTGAGCGCCCTGGCGATCGCCGAGTACTTCCGCGATCAGACCGGAGCGGACACGCTACTGTTCATCGACA
>CAZDTB010000601.1:0-2838 GCA_964508075.1 uncultured Planctomycetales bacterium | reverse complement strand
ACAGCCACGGCCTGCCCACAGAAATCCACACTACGGCTGATATCGGCAGCAGCGACCCCGACGACGTCCGCGCCTACATTGCGGTCCGCTACACCATTGACGACATCAGCTACGTGATCATCGGCGGGGACGACGACGTGATCCCCGCCAAGGATCTGTATGTCGAGGCCTGGTCCGGCGGTGACGTCGAAACCGCCATGCCGGGCGACATCTACTTCGGTTGCCTCGACGGGACCTGGAACTACGACGGCGACAGCCGCTGGGGCGAGCCGACCGACGGACCCGGTGGGGGTGACGTCGACCTGGTCGCGGAGGTGTACATCGGCCGGGCCTGCGGCAGCAACGCAACCGAGATCGGACGCTTCGTCGACAAGACCATCTGGTACCTCAGTGGCGGACACACCCAACCGCACAAGGTCCAGCTCGTAGGGGAGTATCTCGGGTTCGGCGGGGATTCTGATTACGCCGCCAACACGCTGGAGGAGCTGATCGACGGGTGCAGCAACCACGGCTATACGACGGTCGGCATCCCGTCGTCGGAATACACCGTAGACGAGCTGTTCGAGCGCGACATGAGCTGGAACCAATCCGACCTGGTGGCGCGGATCAATGCCGGCGTGCACTTCCTCGACCATCTTGGCCACGGCAGTCCTGACTATGCGATGAAGCTGTACAACAGCGACATTCTCAGCGACCTGACGAATACCGACCTTTGCTTCGTCTACTCCCAGACGTGCCTAGCCGGGCATTTCGACAACGACGAGTGCTGGGCGGAGACGATGAACGTCAAGACCGACCACGGCGGTTTTGCGGTGATCATGAACGCCCGCTACGGGTGGGGCACGTACAACTCGACCGACGGCCCGTCGCAGCGCTTCAACCGCGAGCTCTGGGACGCGGTGTTCGGTGAAGATCGGCCGGAGCTCGGTCGCGCGAATCACGATTCCAAGGAAGACAATATCTACCGAATCAACCAGTCATGCATGCGCTGGTGCACATATGAGCTCAACCTGTTTGGCGACCCGAGCGTTTCCGTGCTCGGCACGCCGAGCGGCATGCGTGTGAGTCCGTTGTCGGACTTTGCGTCGGAGGGTCCTAATGGAGGTCCGTTCACGCCGGGGAGTGTGGATTACACGGTCGAGAATCTGGGGGAGACCGGAATCGACTACAGTGCGACGGCGAGCGCTTCGTGGCTGACGATCGCGAACGGCTCCGGTTATCTCGGTGCGGGCGCGTCGGCGGTCGTTACCGTTTCGATCAACTCCAATGCCGACGCCCTGCCGGACGGCGGCTACGCGGACACGGTGCAGTTCACGAACCTGACCGACCACGTCGGCGACACGACGCGCGCGGTCACGCTGAACGTCGGGGTGCCCACCGTGGTGTACGAGTGGACGCTGGACAGCAATCCGGGCTGGTCGACCGAGGGCCTGTGGGCGTTCGGACACCCGACGGGCGGGGGGGGGCAGTACGGGAACCCCGATCCCACCAGCGGCTACACCGGCAGCAACGTCTATGGCTACAACCTCAGCGGCGACTATGAAAACAACCTGCCCGAGCGGGACCTGACCACGACGGCGATCGACTGTACCGACCTGTCCGAGGTCACCCTGCGGTTCCGGCGCTGGCTGAACGTCGAACGCAACAGCTACGACCACGCCTACGTCCGCGTCAGCAACAACGGGAGTTCCTGGACCACGGTCTTCGAGAACCCGGACTCACATATCGAGGACTCGTCGTGGTCGCAAGTCGAGTACGACATCTCCTCCGTCGCGAATGACCAGGCCGCCGTCTACATCCGCTGGGTGATGGGCGAGACCGACGGCTCGTGGCAATACAGCGGCTGGAATATCGACGACATCCAGATTGTCGCGCTCGGCGGCGAGCAGCCGCCGTTGAGCATTCTGTTGCCTGACGGACCGCCGGAGTCTCTCGATCCGGATGTCGCTACTCCGTTCAACGTCCAGATCGTCGACGGCGGCGAGACTTATGTGCCCGGTTCTGGGACGCTGCACTATCGTTACGATGGCGGCTCGTACCTGACCTCCGCGTTGACTTCGCTGGGCGGGAACCTCTACGAGGCCACGTTGCCGGCGGCGACCTGCGACGACACGCCGGAGTTCTACGTCAGTGCCGCGGGCGACGGCGGATCAACCGTCACCAGCCCCGCGGACGCACCGAGCACGGTCTACGCCGCCGTGGTCGGAGCGCTGGTCACGATTCTCGATGACAACTTCGAGAGCGACCAGGGTTGGGTGGCCGAAAACCTCGGTGCCGGCAGTGGTGACTGGCAGCGCGGCGTGCCGGTTAACGACCCCAGTTGGGACTACGACCCGGCGTCCGACTCCGACGGCAGCGGTCAGTGCTACCTGACCCAGAACGAGACCGGCAACACCGATGTGGACGACGGCGCGGTACGCCTCACGTCGCCCACGATGGACATGTCCGGCGGCGCTATCACCATCAGCTACGACTACTACCTGTACCTGACCAACAGCGACGGAACGGATCGGCTGCTGGTCGAGATCAATAGCAACGGCGGCGCCGGTGCCTGGATCGAGATCGCCCGACATGACACCGACGGCGGGCTGAGCTGGCGAAGCCACACGATCGACCAGGACGACCTGGATGCGGCCGGCGTTACGCTCACCGCCAACATGAAGATGCGCTTCACCGCCAACGACGGCGATGCACAGAGCATCGTGGAGGCGGGGCTCGACGCATTCCAGGTTACCGGCTTCAGTTGTGACTCCGGGGAGGAGTACACGCTGACGGTGAACGTCACCGGCAGCGGCAGTGTCGCTCTCGATCCGCCGGGCGGCTCGTATCCGTCGGGTA
>CAZDTB010000600.1:0-2847 GCA_964508075.1 uncultured Planctomycetales bacterium | reverse complement strand
AACGCCACGCACGCGGACAAGACAGGCTCTGTCTTAAGTTAACGCCTATGGGCTGGTGCCCCCCGGCTACTGACTGGCGCCCCTTTGGGGCTGGAGTATCGTAGGCTTTGCCATGCGGACCATCGGCTGGGACGAGATTCCTATCTCGTCCCGTCCCTCGCAGGAATCCTTTCCTGCAACGGCGCGGAGCAATTGCCGAAGTCGTGGGTGCGAGAAGGGATTCTCGCACCAGCAGATTCTCGCACCAGCAGATTCTCGCACCAGCAGCAAATCGGTCCGCACAGCGGACGCTAGTCATGTGTCTTTCGGGTTGTCAGGTCGGTCGGGGGCGCGGAAGCGTGCGCGGCCGTCGGGGTCGGTGGTGATGTTGACTTCGCCGCACACGTGAACGCCACTCAGTCCAGCGCGCAGGTTGCGTGAGTCGAAGTTCAGGATGGTCGCCGCGCCGCGGTCGAGTCGCCGCACGCTGCCGCGCCCTTCGTGCAAAGGTCCTTCGTATTCGAGGAAGTGCGGAGGATGGTCGGCGATGGGCTCGGCGGGGATGTCGCCGGAGGTTGTGAGCGGGTTTTGCAGCAGCCGCCAGGTGGGCAGGAGTTCATGTCCGGGGACCTCGATGATGAAATCCCAGTGGACGCCGTGACCCGTCATGTGTTCCAGCAGGACGAACATGGGTGTTGCCCGGTATCGGTGGTCGTATTTGAGCGGCCGCGCGGGCTACAAGCCCGCGGCTCTTCGTGCTGCCTCTGCGTGCAGCGTGCTCGTGGGACTATGGTTCGCGCGGTGCAGCGCGCAGGTCGAGCTGTCGTCGGAGGTCGACCGCGAGGGCGGCGTTGTTTTCGGCCAGCAGCTCTCCGGCGGCGCGGGCGTTGCCGAGCAGGTCGGGGGCGTCGCCATTCTGGGATTCGAGCCGGAGCCGGGCGTTTTCGATCTTGACGAGCAGCTTGTCGCTCGTACGCCGCTGCTTTGGGTAGGCGAAGCCGGTCCCACAGTAGACCGCCGCCCCTTGCTCGGTGAGGATCGCGTAGCGGATGGTGGCGTCGACGGTGGAGGGATTGTCGAAGGTTTTGCCGGGCTTCGGTCGCCAGAAGAGGTGCACGTGCATCACCTGGGTGATTTCGCTGCCGCCGTCGTCAGGGATGTGCGTGGTGCGGGCGACGATGTGGTAGTCGCCGCCGGGGTCGGTGTAGTAGGCGCAATCATCCCATTGGACGTCGTAGGTTGCCGGAGAGTAGGGGTCCTTGTAGGAAGTCAGCTCGAGGTGGCCGGTATCGTGTGCGCATCCCGACAGCAGTATCGGCAACGCGGCTAGCGTAGCGAACAGGAGTGAACGGCGGAGCTGCTGGCGGTTAATCATCATCCACTAGCGCGGTTGTTTTGGCTCGGTTGGCAGGGGCCAGGGGTTGCTCGATTCCGAGCAGGGCCAGGGCGTCGCGCTCGACGATGCCGCGCAGTTTCTGGCGGGGAATCGCGGTCAGGTTTGTGCCGGCGCTGATCTGGTTGAGCGAGTAGAGGGCCTCGATGCACTCGGCGGGCGAGCGATGCGGAAAATCGCTGCCGAACAGCAGCTTTTCCATGACGCCGTACTCGTAGACCGGCATCAGTGCGTTGTAGCTGAGCCAGGGGTGTCGCGAGAGGCCGGCGATGTCGGCATAGACGTTGGGGTGCTTGGCGAGCAGCACGACGGTTTCGTGGATCCAGGGGTAGCCCAGGTGCGAGACCACGATCCGCAGGGCGGGGAACTCGCGGGCGACCTCGTCGAGCAGCAGTGGCTGGGCGAATTCCATCTTCGCCGCCGAACTGCGATGATTGCGCTCAAACAGCACCGGCATCCCACGGCGGAGGCATTCTTCGTAGAGTTCCATAGCGCGGGTGTCGGTCGGGTGGAAGTCTTGCAGGCCGGGGGAAATCGTGACGCCTTTGAGGCCCAGCTCTTCCTGGGCGAGGGCCAGCTCGTCTCGCCAGCCGTCGTCAGTCGGGTCGATTCCGGCGAAGCCGATCAGTTTGGACGAATAAGCACGGACGTACTCGGAGACGTAGCGGTTGGGGATTTCAGCGTGGAGGTAGTTGCTCTTGAAACCCAGGACGATTGCCCGGTCGACCGTGTCAACGGCTTCGAGATGCCGAGCTGAATCAGCTCGGACGTCATCCGCCACGATGGCCGTGGTGGCTTCGCCGAGGTTCGCGCTGGCATCCCAGGTCTGCGTGTGACAGTCAACGATCATGGTTGGCGGACTCTCAGCAGGGCTAGACTGCCGTGTAAAGAAGCCAGGTCGTCAATCTTCACTATCGGCAGAGACTCAACCCGGCCGCATCGTACTGGCGCCCGGTGGAAGCGGTCAAGGCTCTGGTGACGGATCGTCGTCATGCGTCGTGCGTCGCTAGCCCGGATAATTCACCGCAGAGCACGCAGAGATCGCAGAGAGGTGATAGAAAAGAGGTTAGCGAAGCCGACGCAGAAGGACAGGTGATACACACTGTCAAAACGAAACGCACTCGGATTCTGCCACAACTTCTGTCTCAACAACACTCTGCGCTCTCCGCGCTCTCTGCGGCATGAATAGTCCGGGCTAGTCGTGGGAATCGACGTACTTTATAACCGTGCGCGATCATGCAACGTAATCCGACAATCCGAACCCGAAGCGCAAGCGAGGGCCCCTGTGTGACTGCGTTGGCCGGCCTGTGGTCCTCGCTCGCGCTTCGGGTTCGGATTACGTGGCACGGATGTGCCAGCCGCGGCCCCCTCAGTCGGCCAGTTGGGCGAGGATCTCTCGCGCTGCGGGGACATCGGGCACGATGTGCAGCTCGACGGCGTCGGGCTGTACTTGGATGATGCAGTCGATGACCGGT
>CAZDTB010000599.1:0-2853 GCA_964508075.1 uncultured Planctomycetales bacterium | reverse complement strand
CGACGTCGACATCTGAGCGCGGCCGTCTGCCACGACTACCTGGCGGAGCTGCTGAAGATCCCGGAGGCGGTGGAGCACACGCTGGCCGTGTCGGATCAGACGCGTGAGATCGCGGCTCGGTTCGTGGAGGTCGAGAACTGGCTCTATCTCGGGCGCGGCATGCAATACCCCATCGCCATCGAGGGGGCCCTCAAGCTCAAGGAGATCAGCTACATCCACGCCGAGGGCCTGCCGGCGGCGGAGATGAAGCACGGCCCGATCGCACTGATTAACGAGGACATGCCGGTCGTCGTGCTCGCCCCGCGCGGTCACTGGTACGAGAAGAGCCTGGGGAACATCGAGGAGGTCCGCAGCCGCGGCGGCCGCGTGATCGCCGTCGCGACCGAAGGCGACGATGGCATCAAAGCCGTGGCGGATCACGTGCTGTACGTCCCCGACGTGCCGGAGCTGCTCCAGCCGCTGGTCACGGTGATCCCGCTGCAACTACTCGCCTACCACGCCGCCGTCCTGCGCGGCTGCGACGTGGACAAGCCGCGGAACCTGGCCAAGGCGGTGACGGTGGAGTAGGAAGGGTTCAGGGTTCAGGGTTCAGGCTCAAGCTGGATTCTAGCCAGCCGTCCCGGGTGCCAACTATGGCTTTGGGGTAGCGCTTGGCGCGCCCTTGCCCCGAGGGACTGGACGCTTGCAGTTCGGGCAGGTGTCCGAGGCGACGCCGTCCAGGCTGTAGCGGCAGTGGGGGCAGCTGTTCTCAGGATAGCGCTCGCAAACGAGCCAGCGCAGGCGTTTGCAGCGCTCGCAAAACCCGAGCTTGTACGAACGGCCGATCGCGAACAGGCGGATGATGCCCGCCTGGCCGGCGTCGCGCGTGAGACCGCACTTGCGACACCTGATCCGCCAACCCGGAGCCAAGTCACGCATTGTTCAGGGCCTTTGTCCCGTCTCGCGCGGGAGTTCTTTCCCGCCATCGGTCGCATGGGAACCGCGCGGAGAATGGACCGGAGACTGAAACCTCGTCGAAGCGCATTCCGCGCTAGTCACCTCTCACTACGCAGACACTACTCATCCGGCTCGCAGGTGGCGGTCAGGCTCAGGCTGGCAAACTGTTCGACGTAGAGCTCGGCGCGCTCCTGGTTCGTGATCAGCAGCACCGCCTGGCCGGTCTCGTGGGCCTCGATCGTCCTTTCGATCGCTTCTTGTTCCTTGAGCGGCGTGAGCTTCAGGATCGCGAGGATGACGTGCTCGAACGTGTTCACGTCGTCGTTGTGCAGCAGGACCTTGAACGGGGGCAGGTGCTGCACCTGCTCCTGCGTGATGGTTTCGGTGACGGATTGCACCTCGGACATGGCCTCGAACTCCCACGAAGCGATTACGGATCAGCGTGTCACTTCCAGCCAGCATTCTACATCAACAGCCGAACGAAGTCGGCGTAAAATCGAGGCCGTGCGGCAAAATGCGGGAATGCGAGTGCCGGTTGCGCGGCGCAAAGACGGCGCTGGACACGGAGATCCCCGCAGAGGAATTTCGGGGCGGTGCTGGTGTAATCCTCGACCGGCCCGGTAGAATCGGGACGAGCAACCGTGGGGTAAGGTTGGAGAACAAACGGATGCGGACGGTGTACCGACTGACGTTGACAGGCATGCTGCTGGTGCTCGGGACGGCGTTGCCGCTGGGGGCGCAGGACGCGCCGGAGCAACAGGATTTAGTCGAACAGTTGCAGGGCAAAGGTGCCCTGACGGACGAAGACATAGCCGCCCTGCGGAGCTGGGTTGAGCAGCGCGTACAAGTGGTCTCGGCGGGTTCGCGGGTCGACGCCGCCCTGGCAGCCAAGGACCTGCGCGAGAGCTACAAAGGCACGCCCGCCTATCAGCAGGCTTACGTCACGGGCTGCGCCGAGGTGATCGGAGCGGCGTATAAGCAGGCGAAACGTGACGCGGCGGCGCGGCTGATCGCGGTCCTGAACACGCTCAACGAGCTGCCGACCTACACCATGCTGATCGAGGCGCTCGACGACCAGCGTGTGCCCGTGCGGGCGGCGGCGGCGATCGGGCTGCGGAACCTGCAATCCAAGCTGGCCGGCACGGGTGGCAACGCGTTCACCGAGAGCATTGCGGCCCTGCGCGACGCCGGGAAACGCGAAGGATCCCACGTGGCGCTGCAACTGATCTATGGCGCCCTGGACTACAGCGGGTCGTCGCCGGACCCGAGGGCCTCCGGGGCGGCGCTGCTGGAATTGCTGGAGGCCCGCGGTGAACAGTACGGCGCCCGCAACGTGAAAGCCGAGGGCGCCGACTGGCTCGGGCTTCAATTGGCCGGGAGGCTCTCCGGGCAACTTGACGACGACGGCCGCCGGCGTCTGGCCATCACCACCGCCAAGATGCTGCACTACGGCGTGACGCGCTATACCGGCGACCTGCACAAGATTGACGACAAGACCAGCAGCCCGCTGCAAATCGCCTTGCGAAACCGGATTGAGCTGTTTATCCGGGCAGCCGAGGAGCTTTTGTCGAAGCTGACCGAGCCCCCGCGGGCGGAGGACTTCCAGACCGTGACGGTGGAAATGCAGGACCGGGAGCAGAAAGAGAAGTCCACGTACATGAAGATCGCGATGAACGAGTGGGCGACCGTCCTTCGGGAGCGCTTTCAGCTCGACCTCCAGATTGACGTCACGCCGGAAGAAAGCGCCCCCGAGGAGCCGTAGCCCGCGGACACCCCGGCGGCGACTTCCGCGCACGCATAAACGCCGCGCCTGCCAGGGAGGTTTTGGCAAGCGCGGCGTTAGTCTTCGCGCCGAGAGCGGTCGGCCTAGCCCGGACTATTCATACCGCAGAGAGCGCGGAGAGCGCAGAGTGTTGT
>CAZDTB010000598.1:0-2855 GCA_964508075.1 uncultured Planctomycetales bacterium | reverse complement strand
GATCGTCCCCATGAAGAGCGCACTGTCGCTGCGCCACATCGTGCTCCTTTCACTTGCCACGGGGGGACTCCACGGTTGCCAGTGGGGTGATCGCCACGCGCAGCCCCAAGAGCTGTCGGCGCTCCACGGCCTGTCCGTGCTCGAGTTTGACGGCGTCTCTCTGCACCTGAAACGCGACTCGTCCGATCAGAGCGGCCTCGTCCTGATCGTCGCCGGACAGACCGTCGAAGAGGCCGCGCTGCGCCTGGGCGATTGGTTCGCGTTGACCGACGGGCACAGCGTGTACGAGACATACCAGGTTCTTCTGGTCGACCCGGAGCGCGTTACGTTGAAGCGGCGGAGAACGTTCGATCGCCGCGCCTCACGCAAGGGAATCCGAACCGTCGAAGACGTGATCATGGTGAGGCCCTACAACTTGGAGGACGCCGGCGAGCTGCTGCGCCCCGCGAGGGATCGGGACGGTCGGGCGAGTGCGGCCCTGCCCTGGTGAAAACCTCGCGAAAAACGGCACAACACGTAGTCACGCCTGCATCCATCGCTCCGCTCGGAATGACGGGGGCGCAGCCGGAAACGGACCCGGAAGAGCGACATCCCTAGCGAGGCAGGCTCCTCGCGGGGGGCATACAGTTTGGATCAAGAGCGCCCGGCGGACCACCCGATAACGTACTCGACTTGCCGTTTCGGCTCCCAGGCGGCGGGCCGTCGTTCCGCATGGTTAGCCGGCTTTTGCAGGAGAACCCGTGTTCATGGCGAAGATCTTGACCGCGTGGGCGGGTGTTGCCGCGCTGGCTGTCGGCGCCGCTTTTGCGCAGGACATCCCGATCGCCGAACTCCAGGCAGCACAAGAAGCGGCCCGGCGGTCGGCCGAGGAGGCCCTGCTACCGGCTCAACGGCAGATGCTGACCGTAAACCAAGCCGGACTCTTTGACGCGCACCTCCGCGGCGTGCCGCTCCCGGAGGCGATGCGAATGCTCAGCCTGCAAGCGCGGCGTAACATCACGGTGTCAGAGAGCGTGACCGCCTCGGTCACCGCGGATCTGTATCAGCTCACGTTCGAGGAGGCGTTGGAGGCCTTGCTGACACCGGGAGGATACGTGTGGTTTCCGCGCGGGAAGTTCGTGTACGTTTGCACTCCGGAAGAGCAGTCCACCGTGCTTAACGCCGGTCGCGGCAAGGAGTTGCGCATTTTCGAGCTGAACTTCATCCAAGCGGCCGACGTGCTCCCGATCGTCACGAGCCTGTTATCGCCGGCCGGCGTGATCACCACAACCACGGCATCGAAGGTGGAGGGGGTGGCGATGACGGCGGAGGACTTCGACGCGGCGCTGAACGAGGGGCTGGGCGGCAAGAGCCGGGCGATCGGGGAGTTCCTCGTGGTCCACGATTATCCCGAGACGCTCGACCAGATCGCCGAGGTCATCGCCCAGCTGGATAAACGTCCGCGGCAGGTTCTGATCGAGGCGGTGATTCTGCGAGCGAGACTGGATGAGACCAATGCGTTGGGGATCGACTTCAATGCGTTGGCGGGAGTCGACTTTCGCAGCATCGCGTCGACCAGCGTTGGTGGCACGAACCTGGTTCCGGGAGCGATCCCGGCAAGTCAGTTCGACAACGCGACGGGAGCAGTCACGACGGAATTCGGGGCCCAGGTTTCCCCCGGGGGTGCGACGTTCGGCCTCATCACCAACAACGTCGCCACGTTCGTTCGCGCCCTCGAGGAGATCGTCGACCTCACGATCGTCGCCAATCCAAAGGTGCTCGCCGTCAACGAGCAGCTCGGTCGCGTCATCGTCGGACGCGAGGACGGCTACCTGACGACGACGGTCACCGAGACGGCCGCGATCCAGACCGTGGAGTTCATCGAGACCGGCACGCAGATCCTCTTCCGCCCCTTCATCGCCAATGACGGCACCATCCGCATGGACATCCACCCCGAGGACAGCAGCGGTGGTCTGACGCCCGACAACCTCCCGTTCAAGGACACCACCGAAGTCACCAGCAACGTGTTGATCAAGGACGGTCACACCCTCGTGATTGGGGGGCTGTTCCGTGAAGTGACCACCTCCCGCAACGCTCAGATCCCCTGGGTGGGAAACCTCCCGATCATCGGAGCCCTCTTTCGCGGCAAGAACGACTCCGCCGTCCGCGAAGAAGTGATCGTGTTGATTACGCCGCACATCATCGATGGCGGCGCGGGCGACGAGGAGTCGGCGTGGGCGTTGGAGGAGGTGGAGCGGCGGCGGGTGTTGGCCCACCGTGGCCTGATGCCTTGGGGGCGCGAGCGGTTGGCGCAGGCGCACTACCGTTGGGCCCTGGAACACCACCGGGCGGATCGGCTCGACAAAGCCCTGTGGGATCTGGAGCTGGCCCTGTCGCTCAACCCGCGTTTCATGGAAGCGGACTGGCTGCGCGAGGAATTGACGCAGGTCGCGACGGAGGAGCCGGACAACAGCGTTATCCACCGTCTGGTGCGTGAAATGATCGAAGCGGAACTCTCACGCGACGAGAACGATGAAGGATCGTCCACCGGCCAGACGCCGCAGGCACCCGAAAACGAAACGCGAGAAACGAGTGAGCAAAGCCATGATGATGAATGAGCGGCCGAGTCACGCGACGCTGCGGGTTCTCGCGTGTTCGGGCGTGCTGCTGGCGATAAGCGGGTGTACGACGTCCCGTGACACCAAGACCAGACCGACGCGCTGGGATCAAACCCGTTTGTGCGCGAATCTGCAGCTTGCGAACGGGCATATCGCGGCGGGCAAGTTCGAGCGGGCACGGGGAGTCTTGGCGGCGTTTGAGGGTTTTCCTGATTCGCGGCTGCGATTGACCGAGGCGCGAATGGACGTGGAGGAGGG
>CAZDTB010000597.1:0-2867 GCA_964508075.1 uncultured Planctomycetales bacterium | reverse complement strand
TTGATCTACAGCGGTCCCGGGATCACCGGGAAAGATGGTGCGCGGTCCGACGGCGGCGCCCCGTCGTTTACGTGCTCGTTAGATCCGGGGGCGGTGAATGGGCGCATGCACCAGTGGTCGGTGCACACCTAGACCGGCGGGCAAGATGGAGGACTGGTAATGATCCCAGAAGGCCACCGGACGAACTTCGAGACTCTACTGCGGGCGTTGGAGGGCGGGGATGTGTGTTTGCTGGAGTGCCGCCGTCGTTCGGATGGGGCTGTCGTGGCGATGCTCACGGCGATCGGCTGGGAGGACGGTCAGCACACCTTCACGCCGTTCGCCGAGATGGTCAACGGGAACCCGTACGAGCTATACGACCCACCCGACTCGGAGGGGGGCTTTCACACGGCGCAGGAGATCGCCGACCGCAACGAAGTAACTCTGCTGGAGGAGTGATGCTATGCCACACTACCACGTGACGGTGCACGACGAATGTACGCGGGTCTACGACATCGAGGCGGCCGGCCCAGAGCAGGCCCGCGAGATTGTAGAGAGTGCCGGCCTGGACGAGGAATGTGACTGCGAGCGTCCACTGGAGGACTGCTGTGTCCGCATCCTCCGCTCGGAGTGGGGAGTAGACGACGTACGGGAAGTGCCTGATGTATCTCGCGAACGGCGACCTGCCCGGTGACGAGTAGACGGAGGAGGACCGATGACTACTGAGCAACAGCTGTACTTCGAGGCGTACGCAGAGTGCTGCACATCCCCCGAATGGCAGGACCGCCTCAAGCAAATCTGGATGGCCATGGACGCCTGCAATCTGAGCGGCGTCGTGCATTCGTGGTCGGAGTGGGTCACCGAACTCTGGAACGAGGCCCACCGACTCGGCCACGGAACCGACTGGGTGAATCGGCATCCGGTGAACGTGATCGTCGCCGACAAGCTCCGTCAGCTGACGTACCTGGGGAACGGTGAGCTGCCGGAGTCCTGGGCGTACGAATGGGTGTGCCACCGCGTATCGGGAGACTGACCATGACCACGGTCGAAATCGGAAGCATCTCATCGGGAACCCTGCGAACGGAGGACCTGCTGGCGGCCTTCGCGGATGAACTGGAGAGCATCGCAAAGGCGGAGGCTCCACATCCCGGGGCACTGAATCCGGACCTGATGGGCCCCGTGAACGAAGCCCGGGAACTGCTTGCGAAGGGCCCCGACAACTGGACGGACGAGGAGGAGGGAACCGCGTCCTGGCTGGTGAACGAGGACCTGATGGACGCCCTCAACGAGCACGCCCCGCCGTACTGCTACTTCGGGGCCCACGAAGGTGACGGTGCCGACTTCGGGTTCTGGATCAGTGAGGATGCACTACGGGACGGCATCCATGACGGCGACATCCTGGCAGTATCGGACGAACGGAACGCTGAGCGGAGCACCGTCCCCGAGTACGTCCTCCATACGAACGACCACGGCAATGAGACGCTCCACCGCATCAAGCTGGAGGAGGTCTGGTCGGTCGTCTAGCGGTGCGACTGACTTGGGAGAGCGCCGCGTCTAATAGCGCCTCATCCGATAGAACCGATCTCAATTTTCGCTGCATCCCGAGAGCCGTGACGTTGGTGCAGCCCACCGGGGACGTGACCTCCGGGGAGTGACGGCTGCGACGGTGTTGTCGTGGCGGAACCAAGGCCTCTGACTGGAGATCGAATCATGGCGAAGAAAACGAAGAGCGTAGACGTGAACCTGGAGTACCCCGTAGACGTCGATCAACTAGCGGCGCTGGGGTTTGATGGATTCGGGCCGGCCGAATCCGGAACCGGAACCGTCGGCAAGATTGCGACAGCTTGCCCGTTGTGGATCGGCGGACCGGACAAGCCGAGCCGCGGTAAGCAGTCCGTGAAGCTCTCGACCGGCTACCGCAATTCGCTGGGGTTGAGCAAGGCGCTTCAGTTCGCGGACTGGTTGCATGATTCGGCGACGGACGCAAGCGCCGTAGCCGTCGTGCGTGCGTTGGCGGAGATTGACGGCGGGATTCACAGCCCCAAGTCGGCGACCGAGATTGCAACCGAATTGGCTGCCCGGAACGCCTACCTGGAAAAACGGCTGGCGGAGATGGACAAGGCGCGGCGGACTGGCCAGAACACGGAAGCCGCAGCGTAACCGGACATTCTGAGGTCACATCGGCTGGACGGGATACACGCCCGTCTGGCCTCTTTTTTGCGCTCGTGGTTCGGCCCACGTCGGCTGTGCTCCCAGTGTCGGAAGGCCATCTGCACACAACGATCCGGCTCAGGATTCCGGCCCGCACCTCCGTCCGACGATGATCCACGGTGATCCTTGAGAGTGTCGCGTGATCTGTTCGCAGAAACCCTTGAGCGGATTCAGTGGTTCGGTGTACCGCCGCCATTGGTGCAGCGCGGCTGACGCGTGTGAACGAGCGAAAATGTTGCCGATTCGAGTGGGGAAAGGATCGACGCTGCGCGGAAACGGGCCGGAATCCCCGTCCAGGAGGCGTCAGGGCAGGATTGCTCCAGGGAGCGGCCGAATAGGCGTGGTTTGCGGCGACCGAGGCCGTCTTTGCTTGAGTCGAATAGGCCGTTCGGTTAGAATGACCGCTTGTGGTCCGGCATCTGGGTAATGTCGGCTGTAATGTTCGGCGGACTTGAGTATCCTGCACTGATGAGTGTTTCGGTATTGTCCTCGTGTGAAGGGCGACCATGTTAAACCCAGGAGGAGGAGTGCGATGAACCGCGTTGTCACATGTCTGCTACTCACGTGCTTGCTTGGGCCTGCGGCGGTCCTGGCGGACTCGACCTTCACGATCGAGAACCCGCCGGTGGACTTCGACGTCATCGACATGGCCCCGTTCGACGGGATCGGTGACAGCG
>CAZDTB010000596.1:0-2867 GCA_964508075.1 uncultured Planctomycetales bacterium | reverse complement strand
GTTCGGTGAGCTGCTCCAGACACTCCCGTCGAAGTCCAAGATCCAGCCCGCCCTGCACGATGCCGTAGAGCGCCTGGTCTTCACGCCGGTGCGCCGCCCGGCTGCGCTCGGCCCAGACGATCGTGCGCCGTACCGCCTCGCGCAGGACTTCCGGCTCGGCCGGCAGCGGCGGGCACTCGTCCAGCGCCATGATGATGTCGGCGCCGAGCTGGTTTTGGGCGGCGATCGCCGACTCGGGGCTGAGCCGGAGCGTCGCGCCGTCGATATGTGATCGGAACTCGACGCCCTCGTCATCGATGCTTCGCAGGTCCGCGAGCGAGAAGATCTGATAGCCGCCGCTGTCGGTCAGCACCGGGCGGTTCCAGGCCATCAACCGTTGCAGCCCGCCCAGCCGCTCGACGACCTCCGCCCCCGGTCGCAGCATCAGGTGATACGTGTTTGCCAGGATAATCTGCGTGCCGGTTTCCGCGATCTGTGCCGGCGTCAGCCCCTTCACGGCCGCGCGGGTGCCCACCGGCATGAAGGCCGGCGTGTCGACGTCGCCGTGCGGCGTGGAGATCACGCCGCGGCGTGCCTTCCCGCAGCTGGTCCGGACCTGAAAGGAGGATCGCTTGCGCACGACGCGTTCCATCGTATCATCGCGAGCGGTGGCGGGGTCTGGCCCCTCGGCGAGCGTGGTCGGATTCCGCAGTCGCTTCGCTCCTTCGGAATGACAGGCGAGTGCACTATCGACGGAGCCGCGGTCAGCCTTTGGCGGCAAGGGAGAGGCCGTATTCGGTGAGACGCGCCTTGATCTCACTCAGCGACGTGCTACCGAAGTTTCGCGTCGCCAGCAGTTCGGCCTCGGTGCGTTGGATCAGGTCACCGAGCCGGTCGATGTTGAGCCGCTGCAAGCACCGCCGGGCGCGGACCGACAGTTCCATCTCCGAGACCGGCTTTGTCAGCAGTGCCTCGCTGCCGGGGGGCACGGAGACCTTCGGGGGCTCGGGCACCTCGACCAGCACCTGCGCGTCGATCTCCTCGGGCCTCTGCCCGAGACGCAACCCCCTTTTCTGCAGCAGGGCGTTGATCTCGTGCAGCGAGGTCTCGCCGAAGTTCTTGTACGAGAGCAGTTCGATGTCCGTCAGCTTGAGCAGGTCGCCGAGGCTCTGGATGTTCATCTTCTTCAGGCAGTTGCGGGCCCGCACCGATAGCTCGAACTCGCTGATCGGCGTCTCCAGCATGCGGTTGCGCGTCTCGACCTGCTTCTCGACCGTGTCGTCGATCACCATCTCGCGACTGCTCTCGACATCCCTGGCGAAAAGCCGGGCCCGCGCGTGATTCGGATAGGCCGCCAGCACCCGCCGCAGACACGCGAGCGCATCGTCGAATTCACCGTTGTCTTCGTATATCACGGCGAGATTGATCAGAGCGTTGACGTGGGCCCGGGGCTGCATGGCCAGCCGCTTGTAAAGCTCGATCGCTTCCTCATCATCGCCACGCAGGTCATACAGCCACGCGCCGCGAAACATGGCCGGCGAATGGTCCGGGCTGAGCGCGAGCGCCTTCTCGTATAACCCGATGGCCCCCTCGCGGTCATGGCGTTTCTCGGTGAGCAGACCGCGGACGTAATACCAGTCGCCACGATCTTCGCCGTCGCGCCGGTGAGACGCGACGAGTTTCTCCGCCACCGTTTCGTCACCGGCCCGAACGTGCAGCGCCGCGCTGAGCATGTCGACTTCGAAGGCATCCCAGCCGGCGGCGGCCGCCTTCTGGTACGACGCGATCGCCTCCTCGTACCGCCCCAGCCCCGCGGCGGCACGGGCGGCATAGTACTGCCGGTACTTGCCGGTTCCGGCCCTTGCGAACCACTCCAAAGCCTGCTGGTATCGCCCGAGGATCAGATACCCGACCGCCACCCTCAAGGGGGCCTCCCCGCCGCCCTCGGCCTGCTCGGCGTACTGCGTGACCAGCTCCCCGAACCGCTCGCAGGTCCGCGCCGAGGCGTAGACCAAGTCCACGTGCTTGTCGAACGTCTCGGTATCAAGCTCGGGGGCCTCAAAAAACGACGAAAGCTCCGTGGCACCCTCAGACATCGGCCGTCCCTCTTTTTCCGTACGGATTCCCTATGCGTCAAGTTAATTGCGCTATACTAACACGACTTTTGCAGCCGACAAGTGCGCACCGCGGGCGACGCGGCCTGCTTTGGCCTCGTGCTCTGGTTTGACACGACACAGACAGGGACGACCAATCGTGCCACAGACGGATCAGTCAAGCTTCCTAGAACTCCTCGACCAACGCGTGCTCGTCTTCGACGGGGCCATGGGCACCAGCTTGCACGCGCTCGACCTGCCACTGGACGACTATCGTGACCAGGAAAACTGCCACGAGATCCTCAACGAAACCCGTCCCGACGCAATCGAGCGGGTACACCGCGGCTTTCTCGACGCGGGCTGCGACGCCGTCGAGACCAATACTTTCGGCGCCAACAGAACCGTGTTGTCGGAATTCGGCCTCGCCGATCGGATCTACGAGCTGAACGTCCAGGCGGCCCGGATCGCCCGACGGGCTTGTGATGGCTGCGCAACGCCGGGGCAGCCGCGCTGGGTGGTCGGGGCAATCGGTCCGGGAACGCGGCTAATCTCTTTAAGACAAGTCAGTTACGACGATTTGCTCGACAGCTATCTTGAGCAGATCCGCGGGCTGCTCGATGGTGCGGTCGACGTCCTGCTGATCGAGACCTGCCAGGACATCCTCCAGACCAAGACCGCCGTTCAGGCCGCCAGACAGGCCTTTGAGGCGTGTGGTCGGCAAACACCGTTGATGTGCCAGATCACGATGGAAACGACCGGCACGATGCTGATGGGGACCGATATCGCGGCCGCCCT
>CAZDTB010000595.1:2194-2875 GCA_964508075.1 uncultured Planctomycetales bacterium | reverse complement strand
ACCGGACGCCCGACCCCCTCCCTACCCTCCCCCTGAGAGGGGGAGGGGTTTTGATAGCGGCTCAAAGTACGTCCGGCTCGTCTTGCCCGGCAGAAATCCACGCAGTCCTCAGGTCACCGCCTCTTCCGCTCCGATGACGCGGTCGCACGCGACGAGGTGACCGGCCAAGCAAGCCTCGTGGCGTTCCAGGTTCGGTGCTTTGCCCCGACACGGGCGTCAGCCTCCCGCGAAGATCATGTAGGTCGTCGCGAAGTACGGGTGCAGGTTGTTATGCGGCTGACTGCTGCCTTCCGAGCTCGTATTCGTGGCGGAGGACGACGACGTGTTGAGCGTTCCGACCGTCCCGCCGTTGTCCAAACCGGTATACAGATACTGCGTCCCGACCGTGATATCCGTGGTTACGTCGACCTGGTGGTTGTGGCTCATGTCGTGTTGATGTTGCGGCATTTCGCCGACGCTCAGGGTGTGCGTCGCGGCGCCACCGTACGGCGTCGCCGAACCGCTGACGGTGGTGAACGGCTGGCCGGACGAGCCGGCTTGGCTGGCGCCCATCGGCGAACGATTGCGGAAGTCGGGCAGATGGAAGGTCGTGGTGTTGTTGCCGCCGCCGTAGGTGGTTCCGATGACGGCGAACAGCTCTGCGAAGGTAGCGCGGGAAACGGCGCGGCCGTCGCAAGGGAG
>CAZDTB010000595.1:0-2184 GCA_964508075.1 uncultured Planctomycetales bacterium | reverse complement strand
GGGCCCCCACCCGCCCCCAATGCTCCGCAAGGGAGCCAGCCGGGCGGGAGGTGGTCGTACGGGCCGGCCCACAGGCGAACTTCACCGACGACCGCACTCGGTCCCAGTGGGCCGGCGGGGCCTGCCGGACCTGGCGGCCCCGGCGGTCCGGCGACGGGATTCATGAACACGACCACAACGTCCTGCTCGCTGGCGTTGGCAACGAGCTGCTCAAGTTCCTCCGGCGTAAGCGTGCGTCCCGATCCGAGCTCAGCCGTGTACGCGTCCGACCCGCCTTCCGTGCCCGCCGGCTGCCAATCCAGGAAGCTCCCCGGCACGCAGGACGGCAAGGCTTGCAGCAGCAACAATCCGGCGGCAACAGCCACGACGGTCGGCAACATGCTGCCATACCGAAGGTTACGCTGGATTTCCGACTTCATTGGCTTTCGTCTCCTGGGCGTGGTCCGCGCGGTGTTCCCTTGTGGCGGTAACGCCGCTCCGTGTCCTTTATCGGCACCAGGCCGGCGATCAGTTGTGGCAGATTGACGGAAAGGGCGTCGCTAGGCGAAACAGCTCACGGCGCGCTGGAAGATCGCCAGGCCGTCACCAGTCTCACGGCGCTCGCGCGAGGTCCACTGCGGGTGCTGGGTCCCGGCCACGAAGCGCTCCGGATGGGGCATCAGGCCGAGGACGCGGCCGCTGGGGTCGCAGAGGCCGGCGATGTCGGCGTGGCTTCCATTAGGGTTGTAAGGGACACCGGCCGCAGGAAACCGGTCGCGACCGCCGAGCCAGGTGGCCTCGTTACCTATGGCGGTGGCGTCATGCGGCTGCACGCCGGGCGGAGCGTAGCACAGCGCGTTTTGGCCGGTCTCAATGATCCGTTCGAGACTCGGGCCGTCAGCGAAGACCACCCGACCCTCGCCGTGGGCGATCGGCAGTTCGTACGTCTGCCCCGGTTCAGTGAAGACGCACGGCGATTGGTGCGCAAAGAGCGTGATCCAGCGATCCTGGAAGCCGGGCGGGTCGTTGTGGGTCACCGTGCAGACCGCGCCGTCCCCCCGTTTCGACGTCGCCTCTCTGACGCCATGCGGGTAGGGCAGCAGCCCGGCCTTCACCAGGATCTGAAAGCCGTTGCAGATGCCGAGCACGAGCTTGCCGGTGTCGATGAACTCCCGCAGTTGGTCGGCCAGGTGGCGTTGGAGCTGGGCGGCGAAGATGCGTCCGGCGGCGATGTCGTCCCCGTAGCTGAACCCGCCCGGGATCGTGACGATCTGGTACTGCTCAAGCATCTGCGGGTGCTCGACGAGTCGCCGGAGGTGGATGCGTTCGGCCCGGGCGCCGGCGAGCTCCCAGGCGTGCTGAGTTTCGAGGTCGCAGTTGGTGCCGGCGGCTCGAAGGATCAGGACGTTCGGCTGTGACATATGCTCTCGCAACCTTCGCTCAGAATCACGATTCACAGCGCAGAATACACGCGATCCGGCACGGTTTCCAATCGGCCGGTGACAGACCGGCGGACGGCTGTTCGTGTTTCTGTGACCTCCACCAACCCACGCACTTGAACCGTGTCCGATCTCGGCGAACAATACTCCCATAGGCAACCCGCCGGATGGAGTTGTTCAATGAGAGCTTGGTTGATCGTCGTGGTAATGCTGGGACAGGCGGCCGCGCTCGGGCAGTTCGTGGAGGAGCCCGACGGGCAGACGCCGGAAGCCGAGCGCAGCCGACTGCGCGTATTGCAGGACAAGGCCCTGGAACTGATCCGCCTGACCGAGGAGCTCGGCAATTGGGACGAGCACTACGGCTACATGGTCGACGCGATGGAGCGCATGTACGAACGTAACGGCTGGAATGCCGAGAGCGATCTGTTCTCACTGGAGATGGGCCGCGAGATCGGGGCGATCCCGCCCTGGGCTCCACAGGAACGCCTGGACAAGTTCATGGAGATGGTCGGCGACCGGTACCTGCTCGACGACGAGCAGATCGCGTCGTTGGAAGGGCACGTCTTCCAGGTGAACGTGGGATTGTTCTCGCGGCATGCCGACCGCATCATGGAGTACGCCAGCGAGGCGATTCAGACGCGGGTCGCGGGCGAGCCCTTCACGCCCGAGCAGGTCGCCCGCTGGGTGGAGCTGGCCGAGCCCGTGATGAACGATGCCCGCCAGAGCGTGAAAGCGGAGGCGGAGGTGTTCATGCAGGAGCTGGACC
>CAZDTB010000594.1:0-2882 GCA_964508075.1 uncultured Planctomycetales bacterium | reverse complement strand
ACCGATCGCGTGGCGTCGCATCAGCGGGTGAGGGGGGCGACGCCCCAATGTGACAATCCGTGAGGGTGTCTGTAGAAAAACTCCCAACCTCAGCGGACGCTACACGCCGCTCGCTAACGCTCGCGGCTCAGATAGCCCCCGGCCGGTGGGCGTCTCAGTGCATAAACCCTGCCCTGAGGCTCAGGGCGCTGTGGGTCGGGCGCTCGCGCAACAGCGGAGCCACTAGTCTTCCTTGCGGCACGTACGGTCGCGTTCCTTGCTTTTGCACTGGTTACACAGTTCGCCGGTGGTTGGCTTGGTGCGCTGCTCCTCGTGGTCGGACGTGGGCCACTTGGAGCAGTTGGTGCACCAGTGCCAAGTATCGCTTCCTCTTTTCTTACGGTAAACCATGCCGTTCTCCTTGTGATGACGGGCTAACCACTTGTATCCACAGAACTTACAGCGGCTCCGCCTCAACGGGGTCGGCGGCCGCCGTAGCCGACGTACTTCAGTTCAGTTGCTCGGGCCGTAGTGGCCGCCGGGCCGGGTCGGGGTTGGCGGCAAGCTCCGCCGCCATCTGGTCGATCTTCCGGTCGAGCAGCTTGACAATCTCGAGCAGCTTGCGCTTGACTCGCGCCCTATCCTTGCCTGTCACCTTGGTGCCTCACCACCTCCCGACGTCAAATCGAATGCCCCAGCGTACCAACGTGGTCCGGTCGTCAGTGCCGAGCTTCCCGCAAATGGCACTGCAATGGGACTCTACCGTTTGAGGGCTGGCGTTTATCCCATCAGCGATTTGGCTGACCGAGCAGCCCGCTGTAAGGAGTTTCGCCACCCGTAGTTCGGTCGGGCTCAGCACGTCCGGTGAAACGTTCGGTACCCGGTCGTCATCTGTCATCGAATCGGTCCCCTTGCTCCGCGTGATCCACAACCTTTCGGTTCGTCCTGCTCTTCCTGAACCTCGACCATCCGGTAGCCTCCGTCGGCCAGGCGTCTGGAAAGGCGCTGCCACCTTTCGCAAGTCACGGTGATTTGCGCCTCCGGCCGGCGAGACAGACCGAAGCGAACGCGATCGGCTCCCCTTTCGTCCTTCGTCACCGTGTGATAGCAATCCCTCTCCACCGGTACGGTTCCCTGCCAATTGAGCCAGGCTCCACACCACCCCGTCAAAAGTGCTTGTACGACAACCGGCGTCGTGGCGCTCAGAGAAATGCGGATTCTTGTTGCGGACGGGATTGATACTACCTCCTGCCAGGATGCGCGCCGGGTGCTGTGCTCACGCTGGTGTGCGCGTGCTTCTTCTGCGGCGTAATGCCTTGGCGACGCGAGGCTGGCAGTGCTCCGCGATCGCCTGCCGGCACGCGCGGAGAGCCCCCAGCTCGGCACAGACGCAGGCGGGCCACCTCACCGAACAATCTGATTCCCCAGTCGCGCGCCACCTCGTGTCGTGCTGAACCGACTGCTCATGCGTCATGCGGCCTGGCAGTTTTTCAAATCCGGTGAGCGCCGCGGCCGCCTGCGTCGAAAAACACCTCATCAGCGGAAGCAACATCGCAGCCTCCTGAGCGAAAGACGCCGAACCCACGTCAGCGTGGGCAAGACATCTGCTTACGGCTTCGTCGCCGCGCGCGTCCAACCATTGCCGCGGCGCGCGGCGGCTTGCCACCGTGAGGTGCGCTAATGTTCCCCATGCGGCAAGAGAAGGAGACTATCATGTATCACAGTCGTATTGCACAATTGACCGCTGTCGTCGTGGCCTTCGTCGGCGTCATCTGCTCCGACGCTCTGGCAGAGGATAAGGAACTGTCGGTTCGGTACAATGTTCGGGAAACACCAGGCGATCCTTCCAGCGCAGTCATCTGGACGATCGACCTTGCCCTACAGGAGAAGCAGGTTGACGGTAACGACGTCGGCTGGTTGATCGATAGCATTACGATCAGCCAACTCAACGCAACAGGGCAAGTCGAGAACACTTGGACTGAGCTGACACCGACAGTCAATTCGCCCGACGGGCTATGGTGGGTCGAGCACGCTGATCCGCAAGACCCTAAGCGTACCGAGTTCGCACAACCACCGCTCGTGGAGGGTACGGCGATTGCGCAGGACCCGCCGGACGCGGACCTCGACTACTATCTCGAGGGCGTCCCCTATGAGCCGCCGCCTGAGCCGCCCTTCGAGGTGACCGCAGCTCTTGACTACACGTTCACACTCGTGGGATCTTCGGAGCCCGAAGGGGACGGAGACGATGAGCCGGTCGAACTCCCCCCGTTAGACGACCCCCCAGTTGGCTAGATGCCTCGGACGCCACAGGTGCCGACAACGCGACCTGATTAAACCGGCGGTTCCTAACACGTCCGTAAGCGGCACCTTCTTCAGGGTTCACCGACAGGCAGCGGGGGCATCTTCTCGGCGCTCGGCGAGGCCGCTTCGTCCCCGGCCCCTTCTTCGGCGCGCTCGGCCAGGAGTGTCAGGTTCTTGTGGATCGCAGCCATCCACGAATTGTATACGCCCGAACGGCCCGCCATTCTTCCCGAGTCGCGCAAATCGTCAAGGGATACCGCGGCCTCTTCCAGCAGGGCACGTGCAACCTCATCACCCTCTTGTGTGCAAAGCTGCATGCATCCCACAGCCAGCTTCATTCTCGAGAGAATGAGGTTAATCGAGCGCTGAGCGACTTCGGGTTGCACCGCGAAGAGCGCCTCTGTAATGTCGCATGCACGTCGATAGTGTTCCAACGCCTCCTGAGCGCGGCCGAGTTCTCTGGAGCACCAGCCCAGCCAAGTGTAGGATGCCGCAAGCCTCTCCTTGAGGGAGAGATCGTTCGTGATCGCGCAGGAAAGATCTTCGCGTATCATCAGTGCCCTTTGAAAATCGTCATACGCATCCTCTGGCTGATCTCTCTT
>CAZDTB010000593.1:0-2899 GCA_964508075.1 uncultured Planctomycetales bacterium | reverse complement strand
CTGCTCGGCCAGCAAATGCCGGTTACGGGCTTGCTCCTCCCGGAGTTGACGGGCCTGGTGAACCGCCAGCCGTGCCAGCCGAGCCATGGTCAACAGTTCGTCGTGATCGAGCGTGCCCGGGTCCAGCTCGGCGCTTCGGGGATCGAACAAGGCGCCCAGGTATTCGCGGGGGTTGCCATCAGGCGAAGCACGCAGGCCGACCACCGCGATGTCGCCGTCCTGGCTCGTGCCAATCGTCGTTCTGGCAGAATCGGTTTTGGCGAGAAGCTCCGAGAGGCTCTCCGCGACCCTACCGATGCGATCGTGGTCTTCCTGCTCCCGTGGTGGATACGCTCCCAAGACACGCCCGCGCTCGTCGGTCAGAAAGACCGCGCGGCCACCCCAGCGACGAAGACGTTGCAGCAGGACCGCCAGAGAGGCGCTGCCATCGGCGGGGCACACGTCGGCGCCGAACATCCGCTCGATATCCGCGAGCAACTCGGTCATGCGCGCCTTCACTACAGTTCGAACAGGTTCTCGTTCAGCTCGAGCTCGCGATCCAGGTCGGTGGCCAGGATGACGAAGTCCTCCTTTTGGAGACCCAGCGCCTGGGAAGCATCCAGCGGCGGCTCGACCAGGCGACACCCGACGGACGTAATCCCTTTGAGCGTGCAAATGACGTTGGCGATGTCGACACAGCAAACGATGCCGGCGTCCTCACCCTCGCATAGTCGCGACGCGTGATGGAAGCGTATCGCAGCTCGCACGGTCGGCGGAAACCCCCACGCTTCCGCGATCCGCTCCCCCAGCAGGCAGTGATCGAATCCGAGCCACTCGCGCTCGCTCGCGCACAGGCTCATTCCCTCCCGGAGGTTTCCGATCATCTCACGAAACCGTTCGTGTACCCGCTGATCTTCGAGGATGATGCCGATGTCGTGCAGCAGCCCCGCCAGAAACGCGTCTTCAAAGTTCGGTATCCGGCAACGGCTCGCCACCATACGCGCGCAGATCCCAACCGAAACCAGGTGTCGCCACAGCGCGCTGCGACAGTAGCTGCCCACCTGTTCGTCTTTCTTGAAAATCTCGCTGACCGAAGCCGTCATCGCCAGGTTGCGCACCTGGCTGAATCCCAGGTAGCTGATCGCCTGGTGCAGGTTGGTGACGGCCGAGCGCATGCCGCACGAGGCCGAGTTCACGATTCGCAGCACGCGGGCGCTCAGCGTCGGGTCTCCCTCGACGACGGCCTTCAGGTCGGCCGCTCCGGCATCGGGGTCTTTGGCCACCTCGATGACCTTCAGCGCAACCTGTGGCAGCGTCGAAATCTCCTTGACCTGCCGGGCGACCGCGTCGACCGACTGCGGCGAGTCTGCCGTCAGCGAGTTTGTGAGATCGTCATGTGTCATACGGCGATCCGTCATCCACTTGTTTGAATAGACATCCACGGTGAGCGACGGCACCTGGAAGCCGTTCCGATGTGGATGCTGCCCGCAGGCAAGCGGCCGGCTGCGTCTGAAGAGCACCCGGGAGCCGGTGCCGCCGATTCCACATGGAAACCACGAATGTATGAGGTATCGGTTTGTCTCGGCCGCCCTTTGAGCAGCGCTGACAGTTTCGCGAACCGGAGCCGAGCGCTGGGCATCCGGAAGGAGCGAACGCTGGCCGCAGGCCGGAAAAAGCTGGACAATCTGAATCGCAATAAGCGATACTACGTGTTTCACGACACGAGTTGGTGGCGCTTTGCGCGGCGAGCGACGGCCGATAATCGTGACCTGGCGCACAGCGGCCTCGACCTCAATTCGCCGGAGACGACACATGACCAATCAGCTTTCCGACTACCGACGAGCCGGCCGCTGGGCGCTGGCAGCCTCGGCCTGCCTGATTCTCGGACTCACCGTTCAAGCCCAGGACGTCTTGCCGCCGGGCCCCACCCACAGCTTCGATCAGATGCCGGCCCGTCCGGTCGCGCGAGTCAACCTGGAATGCAGCGTGGACGTGCGCGTCGAGGCGGACGAGCGCACGGTTGCCTTGGCCGGCGTGGCCGTCCCGGAGAGCGACCGCACCTGCGCCCGGCTTCGACAATTCCTGGAAGGCCTGCTGATCGGCGAGGGGGTGTACGTCCACCCGGAACCCTCAATCCCCAATCCGCAATCCCCAATCCCCAACCAGCAGGTCTGTCTCTTCCGGGCGCCGGACGGGCTCTTCGTGAACCTGGAAGTCGTGCGGCAAGGCTACGCCAAGGTCCGCGACAAGCCGACGTGTGAACACCTGGACTTGCTACGCCACTACGAACAGCGCGCCCGAAACGCGAATAAGGGCATCTGGGCGCCACGCCCAGCATCGGAAGAGGCTCAGACCACCCGCGCCGCGCCTCCGGGGCCCGTGCTCAAAGTGGACGAGATCATCGTCTATGTGACCAAGTCGGGAAAGAAGTACCATCGCGAGGGTTGCCCGCACCTGCGAAAGAGCTCGCGCGCCATCACGCTCAAGGAGGCGCTCGAGAAGGGGTACGAGCCCTGCTCACGCTGCAAGCCCCCGACCCTGGAGAACCCCTGACTCCTGGTATCGCCGGCTGTCAACCGCCCGGCACCCTGCGGCATCCCGCACTCCGCACTCCCCATTCCGCAATCCGCATTCCGGAATTCGCCTACGCCTGCTCCACCGGCTTTGGCTTGGGTGCTGCTGGCAGGCCGGCAACTCCGTCCGACAACACCTCGTCCTTCGCCAACAGCACCTGCATGATCTGGTCGCCGACGTTGCTCATGCCCGTCGGCGTGTACGGGATCATCATCACGGTCGCCTTGCTCTGGCTTCCCACATGCGTCACCGTATCGTAGTGCTGCGTGAGCAATACCATCTTCGTCGCCTCGTGCGGCGAGATGCCCGCCTCGGAGCACGCCTCGACCGACTCCTTGAGCCCCCT
>CAZDTB010000592.1:2145-2900 GCA_964508075.1 uncultured Planctomycetales bacterium | reverse complement strand
CCCGCCAGCACCCGCCCGGACACCAGCGACGAACTCAAAAGTGGTTCCATTGTTCGGCATGTGCAACCCTGCAACCTGCGCTACTGACGAATCATTCGGACACAGTCATACCAGCACGCGCAGCGTACCACGAGCGGACGACCCGCGAAAGTCGGCTGCCGGCCGACGCCCCCCCCGGATAGAAACGGCAGTTCAGGCACCGCAGCCGAGCAGCGCGGTGAGCTCGGTGGGGCTGCTCACAATACGCGGCGCGCCCGCATCGGTCAGATCGGCCCGCCTGCGAAAGCCCCAGGTGACGCCGACGCCGATGGTGCCGCTGCGGTGGGCGGTCTCAACGTCGGTCGGCGTGTCGCCGATCACGCAGGTCTCGGACGGACTCGCGTCGAGCCGGTGGCAAATCTGGAGAACGTAATACGGATCCGGTTTGCGACGATGCTCTTCGACGTATCCCTGGATGAGCTCGAAGGTATGATCGGGCCAGAACGCCCGCACGACACTCACGGTCATGTCGTGGGGCTTGTTCGAGAGCACCGCCAGCTTGACGCCGGCCTCACGCAGTTGTTCGATCATCTTCACCACGCCCGGATAGGGCCGCGTATGACGCAGGGGACGGACGCGGTAGCGTGGGCGGGCGAGCTCGATCAGGCGGTCGACCAGATGCGGATGGCTTCGTCCCAGGGCCCGTTCGCAGAGCTTCGGAACGCCTTCGCCCACCATGTGCCGGTAGCTGTCGATTGGATAAGTGCTCAGGCCCA
>CAZDTB010000592.1:0-2135 GCA_964508075.1 uncultured Planctomycetales bacterium | reverse complement strand
GCGATGTCGCGCAGCGAATCGACCAGGGTCCCGTCCAAATCGAAGATGCAGAGGGCTGGGGGCTTGACCGCGAGCGGCATTTTGGCTCCGATAATGTACCGACCGGCCCCCGGGGCGGGACGCAACCGGATTGTCAACAGAAGGTATAATACGGTTGTGGCAGTACCGGCTCAACAAGTCCCTTGGGCTGGAGGCGCTGTCCGAAAGGAGTACACCAGATGCACGCTTCTCTCTTGTTGCGCGGCTTGGCGTTCGGCGCCGTTTGCGCCGGAATCGCCTCGCCCGCGCTCGCGCAGAGCGAAGAGCAGAAAACCGCAACCGGCTACAACGCGATCATCGATAACATCGATCTGCTGGTTGACACCTACGCCCGCACCCTGGCCCGCAAGTACGACCTCACCGGGGAGCAGGATGAATACACCAAGTTCCTGCTGCGCGAGCGGGCCTACCAGTTCCTCGACCAGCACGAGGGCAATCTACGCGGCCTGATCGATCAGCTGTTCGACGTGCGCACCGGCGGCGAGATGACGCAGGAGGAGCTGATCGAGTGGGGAGAGCGCTTCGCGCCGCTCTACGACGAAGCCAAGAAGCTGATCACCGAGGGAAACGAAGAGTGGCGCGAGATCCTGACGCCCGAGCAGCAGAAAATCCACGACGAAGATCTGAAGCTGATGTACCAGAGCTTCGAGACCACCGAGGAGCAGCTCGGGCGGATTGCTTCGGGTGAGATGACCGTGGAGGAGTTTCGCTCGCCGCAGCGCGGGCGCCGCGCTTCGCGTTCCAGAACCAGCCGGCCGCCGGCGCACAGCGAGCCGCAGCCGCCCCCGTCCCCGGAGGAGCCGGACGTCGTCCGCCCAGGCCCCCAGGACCAGTCGTCGGACAAGCCTCACCTGACGCCGCGCGGCAGCAAGCCGCCAGCCCGACTGGCCGACCGGGCGGGCGAGCAGGACGGCACGCGCACCGTGCGCGCCGAGCCGGACAAGACCCGCCCACACGTTCAGAGAGGCCCGGAGCGGCCAGATCGCACCGGCCGTGAATCGAAGCGCGGCCCGTCCGCCGACCAGCCCGACGCCGACGCGAAGGGCCGGGAGGAGTTCGAGTCGGCCTGGGAGAAGTACGTCCGCGAGTTCATCGCGAAGTACAAGCTCAACGACGAGCAGACGCAGAAGGCCAACGCCGTCCTGGAGGATTGCGAGGCCCAGGCCAAGCGCTACATGATCGGGCGCCGGGAACAGATCGAGAAGTTCGATAAGCAGATCGAGGAACTGAAGAAGTCCAAGGACAAGAGCAAGAGCCTTTCGGAACTCAACGAGAAGCGCGAGAAGCTGATCGAGCCGATCGAGCGGATCTTCGACGAGCAGCTCAAGCCCCGGCTCGAACGCCTCCCGACGCGGGCCCAGCGCCGCGCCGCCGAGGCCGCCGCCAAGCAGAAACCGACCGAGAAGAAAGGCAAGAATCTCCCCAAGAAACCGACGAAACCCTCGGGCAAGAAGAACGATTGACCGCCCGCTCACCGGCGGTTCTCATACGAAGCGGAGCGATCGGCCGCATCCCGGGCTCAACTTGCCCGACCCACACGGCCGATATTGCAATACACTGGACGATCAGCGTTGCCGCACGGGACGTGCCCGGAGACCGGCAGGCCGGCACGTTCGCGCGAGGATGCGAAAAAAGGAGAATCGGATGCAAAGCTTGCTCCTGCGTGGGCGAATCTGGCTGCTCACTGCGGTTTCGGGCGGCGGGCTGTTTGTGCTGAGCGGATGTGACCCCACCGTCCGGGACACGATGCTGGCCGGCGTCGAATCCGCCGCCACCACCCTGGTGACGACCTTGATTACCGCCTTCTTCCAATCGGTCCTGGCCACCGGTGACGACAGCACGGTGACTACTGTCAAGGCGATCGTCGAACGGGTGCCCGAGTTCTTGGCGTAGACCCGACCGGAGGAAAAGGGGTCAGGAACCTTTTTCTGGCGTGTGACCGCCCTTCGATGGACGGTCTCGCCCCGGCGAAAAAGGTTCCTGACCCCTTTTCCCTAGCGGGCGATAACGGCGGCGGATGTGGTCGAGGCGAGGCGCGCTTTCGCGAAGCGGATCGCCAGCCGGATGGCTTCGATCATGCTGCCGGGGTTGGCCAG
>CAZDTB010000591.1:1888-2909 GCA_964508075.1 uncultured Planctomycetales bacterium | reverse complement strand
GCGCCGCCCAGCGTGACCTCCACCTGTCCCGTTTCCATCAAACCGCCGAGCTTTTGGCGCGTAACCAGATCAGGGTCCCGGTCACCATCGACATCAGCCAGCACCGCCGTCATACCACGGTTGACGGCGTACCCGGCATAGCCGCTCTCGGCACCGGCGAGGTAGAAAGCCATCGGGTGGTCGCATTGGCTGGCCCAGCACTCCATCTGCGTTCCATCCAGGTCGGTGAGCACGACGCCCGGCGGGCACCGCGGGTGCAGGACGGCAACCACGTCCGAACAGAGGAAGCTGGGATACACCAGTTGGACGGCGAACCGTCGCGTCTCCAAGTTCAAGTCGTACCAGAAGACGAGCACCGGGTCGTCTTCCTCCGGCGGGTTGACCGAGCCGCTGAAACAGAGATCGGGTCGCCCGTCCCAGTCGAAGTCGGCCACCGCCAGGCCCCGCGTCCACTGCACGGGTATGTCGCTGATGCCCTCCCACCGGACGCGGTACATGTCGGCGATCGAACCGTCGGTTTTCCAGAAATGAATCATGTAGCCCTGGATATACTGGATCGGATCCGCGATGCAGACGAAGTCCTCCTTCCCGTCGCCGTCAAAATCCGCCGCCAGGGCTTCCGGGGGCGTCTGGAAGTTCCCGGTGGTGTTGAAGCCGAAGGGGAACTTCAGATGTTGCTCAAACGTTCCGTCGCCGAGGTTCTCGAGGAACCAGATCTCGTCGCCGAAGAAGGGCGTCACCGCCAAGTCGCGGTCGCCGTCGCCATCGAAATCCCCCTGGCCGATATCGGCGGGTCCGTTTCGGAACACCGAGAGAGCCTCGAACAGATAGTTGGGCACGTAAAGATCATACTCGTCCGCGAGCGTGAACGAGCCGGTCCCGGAGCCGAAGTAGACCGAAAGGCTGCGCGAATTGTTGTCGAGGTTGTCGAGATCGGTGGCGAACCAGGCGATGGCGACGTCCTTCCGCCCGTCCGCGTTGAAATCCGCCACCTCCACGTCGGTGATATCAGCGGCGTCAA